>CAZJRH010000178.1:0-1739 GCA_964548215.1 uncultured Nitrospirota bacterium | reverse complement strand
GAACCAGTAATATTATTTCAGTGAATTACCTAACTTTTCCTTATATCTGTGCAACAGATGATTTGTTATAACCAATTGAATTATAATTCCACTTGGGTTCTTCACGATGTTGTTGACTTCCCTTAAAACCCCATATCCTCCTCCTCCTAGGGGAAAGAGAGAAACCAACGAAAAAGTAAAGCTTTACTGATACTAATATGTGTCCTCACTAAGAATAATCGTCTCTATCCCCCGCATCTGAACAAAATCCCGCCCCCGACCATACCCACACCGCAATGGCCAACCCGTGCGCACCCTTATGCAGTTGCCTAGCTTGTCATTCATCATATAAAAATCATGTGTATGCCCTATATATTTGGATGTACATTTGATATGTGTGTTCAGTTAAAAGTATATATTAGTGTGTCGTGTCAAGTCAAAATAGTTCGAGTATACCACCCAAAAAACAGAATACCCATACATTATATTACAACTCGTGATTCTAGTATACCGGACTCGATTCCATGACAGCATCTAGCTTGTTCTTGAATTCATTTATGCTTTTAGCTTTTACCACTTCATCATCAAGCTTGTTCCAGGCATTGCTTACTCTATTAGTGAAGAAGTTATCTCTTACACTACAATTGTTGTTTACCTCCGGTATAAACTGATCTCTTAGTCCAGCTCCAGCTCTTGGTCTAGGTTTCTTAAGTACTGGGTCATTGTACCACTTCACTGTCTCATACCCGTGTAGAATCTTAAACTGCTGTATGAGGTCTCCTCGCTCTCTCCTTTGAACTAACTGTTGTAGTCCAAGGTACCTACACCTATCCGCATATGTCCGTCCTCTCATACCTGTTGCCATTTTTGTAGCTCTGCGTTGTACCTTCTCCAACATAGCTATGTCCTTGCTTAAACTCGGATTCCAAACCTGAATAGCATATTCCAGGTGTGGTCTGACATAAGTAATGTAGAGTTTCTTCCACATAAATGCACTACGTGAGACGAATGTCCTCTTAAGCTGTCCAAGTTTGAAGTTTGCATTCGCCACCGCCCTCGCTACTTGGCAGCTTGACTTAAGATTATTAGAGATGAGTACACCAAGATCTTTTTCAACCAGTGTCTCTTGTAGAACGTGCCAACTGTTGATACTGCCATCTTTTATATAGTAGTTCAGTTTTGGGTTATTTTTTCCAATATGCATTACCTTACATTTGTCGAAGTTAAGCCTCATAAGCCACTTTTCGGTCCACTCTACTACCTTATTGAGATCACGCTGTAGTTTAGCCCAATCCTCATCAAATTTGTCCGGTGTCATCTCTTTCAATAACTTGGAATCGTCTGCATATAACTTACATGCGCTTGCTAAATCATCAGGCAAATCGTTGATGTAAATAACAAAGAGAAGGGGTCCCAGAACCGAACCTTGAGGTACTCCGCTAGTTACGCTGCTCCATTCCGAGACCTTGTCTCCCATTACAACTCTTTGTCTTCTGTTCGTCAAAAACGCTTTTAACCACATTAGAATTTTGCCAGTTATACCATAAGCCTCCAACTTTTGTATCAATCGTCTGTGAGATACCTTATCAAATGCCTTTGAAAAGTCAAGGAATATTAAGTCCACACAATGTCGTTTTTGTTTTGTCTTGCGTGAATAAGCCTTCGTGATGAAATCGTGTGCTTCCAAAAGGTTCGTCGTACATGACTTTCTCTTTACAAACCCATGCTGATGATCCGATATGAGTTTATTCTCGTCAAGA
>CAZJRH010000177.1:0-4600 GCA_964548215.1 uncultured Nitrospirota bacterium | reverse complement strand
CCGTGTTCCATCGCCTTGCGGGCGGTCACTTCGGCGGCGCGCTGGGCGGCAAACGGCGTGCTCTTGCGGGAGCCTTTGAATCCCTGGCTGCCCGAACTGCCCCAGACGATGACGTTGCCGGACAGATCCGTCAAGGTCACCAGCGTGTTATTGAACATCGCGTGAATGTGCGCGATGCCCACCTGAACATTCTTCTTTTCCTTTTTCTTCCCCTGTGCCATGATGTTGGTCTCCCGTGCCGTTATTCTTTCGCCGCCGGCGCGCCCTGGGTCTTCTTCGCCTTGGCGCCGATCACCCGGCGGTGGGGGCCTTTGCGGGTTCTCGCATTGGTTTTGGTCCGCTGGCCGCGCACCGGCAGCTTGCGGCGATGGCGCAAACCCCGATAACACCCGATTTCCATCAATCGCTTGACGTTCGACGTCACTTCCCGGCGAAGATCGCCTTCGGTTGTGTACTCCCGCTCGATGGTGTCGCGCAGCTTGACGATATCCCCCTCCAACAACTCCTTCACCCGGAGGGTCGGGTCGACCTTCGTGGTCGCCAGAATCCGACGGGCCACGGCCGGGCCGATGCCATAGATATAGGTCAGCGCCGTTTCAATGCGCTTGTCTTTCGGAAGTTCCACGCCAGCGATCCGAGCCATCTCAGATGGACCCCTTTCTCAACACAGTTTAGCCTTGCCGCTGTTTGTGGCGGGGATTCACGCAAATGACGCGCACCACGCCCCGCCGGCGAATGATCTTGCACTTGATGCATAATCGCTTGATTGATGCCCGTACCTTCACCGCGTGCCTCCCTATTTGCCGATCCGATAGACGATCCGCCCCCGGCTCAGATCATAGGGGGACAACTCGACCGTCACCCGGTCGCCTGGGAGAATTTTGATGTAGTGCATGCGCATCTTTCCTGAAATGTGGGCCAGCACTTTGTGGCCGTTTTCAAGCTCGACTCGAAACATGGCGTTCGGCAATGTCTCCTTGATGGTTCCCTGTACCTCGATGGCGTCTTCTTTGGCCATCCCTTACCCGACGCTCACCCGCTCGCGCTCAACCGATTCGGATTCCCACGCCGTCAACACCCGGGGGCCCGCTTCGCTGATGGCGATCGTATGCTCAAAATGGGCCGACCAGCTGCTATCCTGGGTCACCACGGTCCACCGGTCCGGCATGACCGTGACCGCGCTCTTGCCCATGTTCACCATCGGTTCCAGCGCCAGCACCATGCCCGGCCGAAGGCGGGGGCCCTGGCCCGGCGGGCCGAAATTCGGAATCTGCGGCTCTTCATGCAACTGCCGGCCGATGCCGTGACCCACAAAATCGGTCACCACCGAATAGCCCGCCGCCTCGGCGCGCCGCTGGATCGCGTGCGAAATGTCGGACAGCCGGTTGCCCACCGTCGCCTGCGCGATGCCGTCGTACAACGCCTGCTGGGTCGTCCGAAGGAGCTGCTCGACCGGCGGCGCGATGGCACCCACGGCCACGGTGACGGCCGCATCCCCGTAATACCCTTCCACGATCGCCCCCACGTCCAGCCCAACAATGTCGCCGGCGTTCAGACGGCGGCTCGACGGAATGCCATGCACCACCTGCTCGTTCACGGAGACGCATAGCGAGCGGGGGAAGTTCCGATACCCCTTGAACGCCGGCACTCCGCCCAGGCTGCGAATCGTGCTCTCGGTCGCCTCATCCAGCTCCAGCGTGGTCACCCCGGGGCGGACCATGGCCTGGAGCATGACCAGCGTGCGGGCCACGATGCGCGAGGCGGCCGCCATGATTTCCACTTCCTCATTGCTTTTGAGCACGATCACCGGCCGCGCGCCCCTCGATGTGTCGCAGGACGCGAGGCGCCCTCCAATTCGGACACAACCCGGTCGGTCACCGACTCAATGGCGCCCTCGCCGTCCACACCGATCAGCAAGTGGCGCGTCCGGTAATAATCCAACAAGGGACGGGTCTGCTCGTCATAGACACTCAAACGTTTTCGCACGGTCTCCGGCTTGTCGTCATCCCGCTGCGTCAGGATCGTCTTGCACGCTTCGCATTGCGCTCCCGCCTTCGAGGGCGCCGACTCCACGTGATACACGCGCTTGCAACTTGGACAGGTGCGCCGCCCGGAAAGCCGGCGGACCAACTCCTCCGTGTCGACCTCAAGACTGACGACCGCGTCCAGCGGTTCCTTCAGCTCCCGCAGCAACTGTTCCAGCGCATCCGCCTGCCCGATCGTCCGGGGAAATCCGTCCAGCACATAGCCGTCGTGCGGCCCGCTCAACTGCTCGCGGACCAGTCCGATCATCACGGCATCGGGCACCAGCAATCCCTGCTCCATGATGCGCTTAGCCTCACGTCCGAGTGGCGTGTTCAACCGCACCGCCTCGCGCAGCAAGTCGCCGGTGGAAATCCGCAGCGCGCCGAAGCGCTGGGCCAACCGTTCGGCCTGCGTGCCTTTCCCCACCCCCGGGGGACCGAGCAGAATCACCTGCATCAGGCGCCCCGCCCCTTCAACCGGGCCTTGCGCAGAAAACCTTCGTAATTGCGGCTCAGCATGTGCGTCTCAATCTGTTGCGCCGTATCGAGCCCCACGCCCACGATAATCAGCAGCGATGTGCCTCCGAAATAGAAGGGCAGCCCGACCTTGTAAATCAGAATTTCCGGAATCACGCAGACGGTGGCCAGGTAGACCGATCCGACGAACGTGATTCTCGTGAGCAGCCGGTAGATGTAATCGGTCGTTTTCTGGCCCGGCCGGATGCCCGGAATAAACCCGCCGTATTTTTTCAAATTGTCCGCCATATCGACCGGGTTGAGCACCACGGCGGTGTAGAAAAAGCAGAAGAAGAGGATCAGGCTGACATAGATCATCGTATACACCACCGAACCCGGCGCCAGGTGGCTGCCGACCGTCTGCACCCAGGGGACCTGGATAAATCCCGCGATCGTCGCGGGCGTGGCGATCAGCGACGAGGCAAAGATCGGCGGAATCACGCCGGCGGTATTGATCTTGAGCGGGATATGCGTACTCTGCCCGCCGTACACCCTTCGACCGACGACGCGCTTCGCATACTGCACCGGGACTTTCCGTCGGGCGCTTTCCAGATAGACGATGGCCGCCACCACGCCGAGCATCATCACGCCGAGCAGCACCAACGTCAGCAGATTCGGCAGGCCGATCTGCTGGCCGAGCTGGCCGGTCTGATAAATCTGGTAGGTGTTCACAAGCGCCGACGGGAGCGCCGCGACGATGCCGGCGAAGATGATCAGTGAGATGCCGTTCCCGATGCCCCGCTCGGTGATCTGCTCGCCCAACCACATCAGAAAAGCCGTGCCGGCCGTCACCGTCACCATGGTCATGAGCCGGAACGACCAGCCCGGCGTCTGCACAAAAGCGCCGTTCTGCAGCCCTTCCAGACCGATGGCGATGAAGAGGGACTGCACCAAGCCGATCCCGATGGTGCTGATCCGGGTGTAGCGGATGATGCGTTTGCGCCCCGCCTCGCCCTCCTTGGCCAGCTTGGCCAGCGTCGGCACGACGACCGTCAGCAATTGCAGAATGATGGAGGCGCTGATGTAGGGCATGATGCCCAGCGCGAAAATGGTCAGACGCGAGAGCGACCCGCCGGAAAAGATGTCCAGGAATCCCAGCAGGGCGCCGCCTTCCCGCAGCAGGAATTCGCTGAGCGCTGCGCCGTCGATTCCCGGCGTCGGAATGTGCGAGCCCATGCGATAGACCGCGAGCATGCCCAACGTGAAGAGCACACGCACCCGGAGTTCGGGGATCTTGAAAATATTTTGAAGATTGGTCAGTAAACGTTCGATCATGGTTCACTCGAGCTAGGCTTTCCCTGGGATCACCTGGGCTGTGCCGCCGGCCGCTTCGATCTTGGCCTTGGCCGAGGCGCTGAAGGCATGCGCCGACACGGTCAGCGCGCGGGACAACTCCCCGTCGCCCAACACTTTGATCTTCACACCGTTCCGCTTGACCACGCCGGCCTGGTGTAAACGCTCCGGATTGATTTGAGCGTCTCCCTCCAACGCATTGATTCTCTCAATTGAAACAATTGTCCACCGTTCAGTGGCAACGCCACGAAAACCGCGCTTTGGCGCACGGCGGATCAACGGTTGCTGGCCGCCCTCGAATCCCGGCCCCTTTCCGCCGCCCGACCGGGCCAGTTGTCCCTTGTGTCCCTTGGTCGACGTTTTCCCATGCCCCGATCCCGGCCCCCGCCCGATGCGCTTGGGGCGGTGGCGCGAGTTTGCCGTGGGTTTCAGATTATGAAGCCGCATGGGGACGAACCTCCAACAAATGTTTGATCTTTTCCGCCATCCCGCGAATCGTTGGATGGTCGACACGCACCACGCATTGATGCAGTCGCCGGAGTCCCAATGCCTTTGCGATCAGGCGCTGGGGTTTCGGCTGGCCGATCGTGCTGCGGCGCAATATAATGTCCAGCATTACCTTGCCCTTCTTGGTCACAACGCCGCCTCTGCCACGGCAGCGGCCGTCGCATCGAGTTCCGACGGAGTCTTCTTGTGGCGAAGCCGGCGCGCTTCTTCCGGCATCCGCAGGCTTTCCAATCCAGACAGCGTGGCCCGAACCACGTTGA
>CAZJRH010000176.1:0-5869 GCA_964548215.1 uncultured Nitrospirota bacterium | reverse complement strand
AAACCCACCAGCACGGCCAGCATTGCCGCCATCAGCGGCACGCCGAAGAGCATCCACTCGGCAAACGAAATTTTCACCCCGATCTGCTCGCGGATCAGCCCGACCCCGAGCATATTCGGCGGCGTGCCGATGAGCGTGCCCAACCCGCCGATCGAAGCGCCGTAGGCGACCATCAAGAGCATGCCGGTGGTATAGCCGGCGCCGCAGGTCGGGATGCCGCGCAGCAGACCCAGCACGATCGGATAGACCATCACCGTCGCCGCCGTATTGCTGATCCACATGGAGAGCAGCGCGGTGAAACCGCCCAGCACCATCATCAGCCGGAAGGGCGTCCGGCTCACCCAGGGCCGCGACAATAACGTCGTCGCCAACCGGCGGTCCAGACCGTGCACCATCATGGCCTGCGCGATCATGAAGCTGCCGATGAAGAGGAAAATAATGGGATGGGCAAAAGAGGCAAAGACCGCCTTCATCTCCGCCACGCCCAGGATCACGCACAGCAGCGGCCCCAACAGGGCGGTGGCCGGCAGCGGGATTGCCTCCGTCACCCAGTAGATCACGACCCACGCCAGAATTGCAGCCAGGCGATGAGCTTGCGCTTCCAGGGCAAAGGGAAAAGCGAGAATCAGCAGGAAGGCCGCGGGGCCCAGGAAGAGCCCGCCGGTGGCGCGCAAGCGCTCGAAGCGGGCCTCGCCTTCTGAGATCGCCTCCCGGGGGGAGCCTCCCGGGACTGTGAAGGGAAACTGTGGTTCCACGAGCCGGCCGTCAGCCCCGCATCACTCGTTTGGCCTGCAGCACGCCGTCGACTTTCTGGATGTTCTTGAGGATCTGGTCGAGTTGACGGGTGTTGTGCACTTCGACGACGAAATTCAACACCGCCTTCTTTTCCTCGAGCGTGGAAATCTCGGCGTGCCGGATGTTGACCTTCAATGAGCTGATCGCCGCAGACACGGCGGCCAGCATGCCCTGACGGTCGATGGTCAGCACGGAGACCTGCACGGCATGACTTTCCGGCTGGTCGGCCTCCCACTGCACCTCCACCAGCCGGTCCTTGTCGTAGTCGAGCTGATCGATGTTGGGGCAGTTCACGGAATGAATCGACAGCCCCCGGCCGCGGGTCACGAAACCGATGATGCGATCACCCGGCAGCGGGTTGCAGCATTTCGAAAAATTGATCAGCATGTCGCTCACCCCGCGCACGCCGACGCCCCGGCCGCCGAAGCCGATCTTCTCGATGATTTTCTCTTTCAGTCCTTCCTGCAGGTTGGGCTCCGGCTGCAGGCGGTTGACCACCTGCTGGACGGAAACTTTTCCGTAGCCGATCGCCACCAGCAGATCGTCCACCGACGCCAGGCCCGATTCCTTCGCCTGCCGCTCCAGGTTGCCCGACTTGTAGACCTCGGTCGGGCTGAGGTGCTGGCGGCGGAGCTCCCGCTCCAGCAGTTGCCGGCCGATCTCCAGGCTCCGGCGCTGCTCCTCCGCCTTGACCCAGTGCTTGATCCGGGTCTTGGCCCGGGGGGTGCGGACGTGCTTGAGCCAATCCTTGCTCGGCGTCTGGGTCGGCGAAGTGACGATCTCGATCGTGTCGCCGCTTTTGAGCTGGTGCCTCAACGGCACCAGCTTGCCGTTGACCTTGGCCCCGGTGCAACGGTTGCCGACTTCGGTGTGGATGGCGTAGGCGAAATCGATCGGCGAACTGCCGGCCGGCAATTCGCGGATATCCCCCTTCGGCGTAAACACGTAGATGACATCGCCGAACAGGTCCATCTTGATCGAATCCATGAATTGCCGGCTGTCGGCGAGCTCCTGCTGCCATTCGACCAGCTGCCGCAGCCAGGCGAAGAGCCGGTCGTCCCGCTCGTCGATCCGGCCGTGCTCCTTGTATTTCCAATGGGCCGCGATGCCTTCATCCGCCACGCGGTGCATCTCCTCGGTCCGGATCTGAAACTCCACGTGCTGCCCCAGGGGTCCGACGATCGTCGTGTGCAGCGATTGATAGAGATTGGACTTCGGCACGCCGATGTAATCCTTGAAGCGGCCCGGCACCGGCCGCCAGAGCGAATGGATCATGCCCAGGATGCCGTAGCAGTTCATCTTCGTATCGGTGATGATCCGGATCGCGGCCAGGTCGTAGACCTCTTCGAACGAGACCCGCTGGCGCTGCATTTTTTGATAAATGCTGTGCAGATGCTTGGAACGGCCCTTGACCTCGCCGGGAAATCCGTACAGCAGGAGATTCCGTTTCACGACATCGATCTGCTCATTGATCATCCGGTCGCGCTCGTCCTTCTTCCCGTCGACACTCTTTGCCAGGCCGAAATAGACGTCCGGGTGCAGGTACTGCAGACACAGATCCTCCAGCTCGTCCTTCATCCAACCGATGCCCAGCCGGTTGGCCAGCGGGGAATAGATGTCGTGCGTCTCCTGCGCGATGCGCTGGCGCTTCTCCTCGGTCAGATGCTCCAGCGTGCGCATGTTGTGTAAACGGTCGGCCAGCTTGATCAGCACCACGCGGATGTCGTCGGCCATGAAGAGAATCATCTTCCGGAAATTGTCCGCCTGCTTTTCCTCATGACTGCGGAAGGGAATCTTGCTGATTTTGGTCACGCCCTCGACCAGCCGGGCGATTTCCTCGGTGAACTCCCGCGCGATCCGGTCTTGGGTGTAGTCGGTGTCCTCGACCGTGTCGTGCAGCAGGCCGGCGGCGATCGACGGCACGTCGAGCTTCAGCTTGGTCAGAATCTGGGCCACCTCCAGCGGATGCTTCACGTAGGGCTCGCCCGATTCCCGAAGCTGGCCGGCGTGCGCTTCGGCCGACACGTCATAGGCCTTTCGCAACAATTGAATGTCCGCCGTGGGATTGTAGGCCGTCACCCGGCTGATGATCTCCTCGAAGGTGGCGATCGGGCTCATGGCGACGCCTCGCGCGCGGTCGCCTGCGGCGCCCGGCCGATGGAAATAGAACCGGCGGCCGGCGACGTGACGAGCATATCCTTCACGTGCAATTGCAGCCGGCGCTCTCCCTGCCATCGATCCTCTCTGAGCGCCACGGCAACGTCGAGCACGACGCCCGCCTCGGCGAGTTCCTTGTGCCGATGGCCCTGATCGAACGCCACGGCCGGCAGGGCCGGCCCCGACGGCGCCGTCACGTCCGTCCCGTGGGACGGAGGCGCCGGTCGCGCGGGCCGGAGTGTGAAGCGAAGATGACCCTTCCCGACCGGCTTGATATTCATGGCCGTGACACCCTTGATCACCAGCACCGGCTCTGGATTGCCCGGGCCGAACGGCGCCAGGCGGCCGATCGCTTCCACCACCGGCCAGGTGCAGGCGTCCAGGCCGACTTCCGCGTCCACGATCAGGGCGGGTTCAAACGTGGTCGGCTGCACCTGCCGGGCCACCGCCTCCGCAAACGCGGCGCGGAACGGCTCCACCTGATCGGCCCGAATCGTCAGGCCGGCCGCCATCCGATGGCCGCCGAATTGAATCAACCACGGAGCGCACTGCTCCAGCGCCGCATACAGATCGATGCTCGCAATCGTGCGACCCGATCCCCGGCCGACGCCCGTGGCGGGATCGACGGCAATGACGATCGCCGGCCGGTAATAGCGTTCGACCAGCCGGGCCGCCACAATGCCGATCACGCCGGGGTGCCAGCCGTCGCCCGCGGCGACGATGGCTGTCGCCTCGCGGACGTTGATCGACGCCGTCTGCGCCAGGGCTTCGCGCAGGACGATCGCCTCGATGGCCCGCCGGGCCTCATTTTCCCGCTGGTGATGCTCGGCTAAACGGGCCGCCTGCGCGTCATCCTTCGTCGTCAGCAGTTCCACGCCCGAACTGGCGTCGCCCAACCGGCCGGCGGCGTTCAGCCGGGGGGCCAGGACGAAATTGATGGAACCCACGCCGACCGGTTTGCCCTCAACGCCGGCCACCCGCTTGAGCGCGCGCACGCCGGCCCGCGCGCCCTGATTCAGCAGACCCAGGCCTGTCGCGACAAAATAACGGTTTTCCATCTGCAGCGGCATCACGTCGGCGACGGTGCCGAGCGCGACCAGATCCAGGGCGCTCCCCAACCAGGGCCGGAGCGCGGACGCCCACGGCTGTGCGACGACGGCCGAGGCGACCTTCCAGGCCAGACCGGCCGAGCAGAGACCGCGGAACGGATAGCGCCCATCGGAGCGCCAGGGATTGATCGTCGCCACCGCCACGGGCAGCTCATGGGGCACCTGATGATGATCCGTGACGATGACGTCGATGCCCTCGGCGCGCGCCAGCGCAATTTCGGCCAGCGCCGTCGTGCCGCAGTCGGCCGTGATGATCAGCGAGACCCCGGCCGCCTTCGCCTCCAGGACCGCGTCGCGGCTGAAGCCGTAGCCTTCCGACAGCCGATGCGGCAACCGCACGATCACATCCAGTCCCAATTGCATGCATAATTCCCGGTAAATGGAGACGGCGCTGATGCCGTCGACATCATAATCCCCGAAGAGCATCACCCGCTCGCGCGCTTGGACGGCCCGATGGAGCCGCTCCACCGCCTTGTCGATGTCGGGCAGCAGCAATGGGTCGAGCAGATCGGCCTCGGAGGGCGCCAGGTAGCGCCGCGCCTGTTCCAGGGTGGTGACGCCCCGGTTGGCCAGGAGGCGCGCAATCAGGGGGGGGAAACCGCCGTCGCGCTGCAAAGCGTCGACGGCGGCAGGATCGAAGTTTCGTGAAATCCAACGCATCGATGTGTGTCCGCCGGGGCTCAAAATTATCGTACACTCATCAAAGAGCAAAGTCAAAAACCCCAACTTAATCGGACTGTTTGCAAATCATCCGGCGCTGACGTAGGATGGCGGGTAATGCGCACCATGGGGAGGGGATGGTTGGGGCTGTTGTTGGTGTCATGCCTCCTCGTGGGTGGCGACGGCGCCGCCCAGGGACCGTCCGCGCTCGACATTGTCCTGCCGCCGCTGATCGAACGGGCCGATCCGTTGCTCTTCCTCATCGTGCCGGAAGAGAGCGAAGTCGCCTTTGACGCCCGGGCAACCCTGCACGACTTCACGGGCGCCAGCCGGACACTCGACGGCCGCATGGAAGCCATCCCCGTCGCCATCGAACAGACCGCCAGCGGGGGCGTCTCGGTCCGGGCCGCCAGCCTGACGACCGGTAATTGGATCAGAGACCGCAACATGCGCGCCTTGCTGGAGGCCGACCGCTACCCCGACATCCGCTTCACCGTGAGCCGGGTCAAACCCCAGTCGCTCCCGACGGCCGAACAACCGGCCGCCACGCTCCTCGTCACCGGCCAGCTCCAGGTGCGCGATGTCGCCAAGTCGCTGCAACTACCCGTCACCGTGACGGCGGGCACAGACACCATCGTCGTCACCGGTGAATTCCCGTTGAAGATGACCGACGTCGGCCTGACGCCGCCATCGTTTTTGTTCATCTCCGTCGACAACCAGCTCACCGTCCGATTCCGGTTGGTGGCGCGCCTCGCCACGTCGCCCTCCCTGCAACAGCCCCCGCCGGGCGCAGAACACTGACGACCGCTGCCGTGCCGCCGTCATCGCTCCGATGATCGACAGCCACGCCCATCTGCAGTTTGAGCAGTACGCCGACGACCTGGACGACGTGCTGGCGCGCTCGCGCGACGCCGGCGTGACAGCCGTCATCAATATCGGCACCGATCTCGACTCCAGCCGGGCCGCGATTGCGCTGGCCGAGCGCCACCCCTCGCTCTATGCCACGATCGGTCTGCATCCACACGATGCGTCGACCTTCACGGAGGAAACCAGCGCGGCGCTGGCCGAGTTGGCCCGCCATCCCAAGGTCGTCGCCATCGGGGAAACAGGGCTGGATTTCTTCTACGGTCATTCGCCGCGGGACACTC
>CAZJRH010000175.1:0-1749 GCA_964548215.1 uncultured Nitrospirota bacterium | reverse complement strand
TTCCTTGCTTCCTCACAGCACTATCTCGACATGGCCGAGATTTTTGCAGCCTGGATTCCAGACGAACACGACTGTAACCACGCCGCGCGCGTTTTAGACATCCCGGCGCTGCCGCCAGAGCCACATTGCGACGACTTAGGGTTGCTGGTCAGAATGTTTAGAACGAAAACCTATCCGCTGCCAGAATGGTTAGTGGAGAAATCCGGCTGCTCGCTTTGGGACGCCCCGACTTGCGTCGATTCTCCGATGGTGCATTACGGTTTTCGGATGAAAGAAACAGGCCACTGGCCTAAACACGCTCACATCGAAAAAATAAGACCGTTCTAATGAGTGCGATTTGTTCGGAAGTGGTGTGTTATTACGACGAAGTGCCGAGTCTTTGGGCCGTCGATACGCAGCGCCGCCTCATTGATTTGTGGCAACAATCTTGGCAGAACCACGGCTGGACGGCGACAGTGTTAACGGAAGCGGATGTAAAAACCCATTCTCGGTATGGCTTTTTTAGAGACAATTTTCGCGCCAAACCTAGTGAATATCCCGCCGATTATACGTATGCGTGTTTTATGCGCTGGCTATGCGCTTCGCACTACGCGAAGCCGCGTGGCGGGACGGTGGTTTTATCTGATTACGACGTGATTAACTATGGCCGCCGACCGATGGAAATAATACCGGGAAATCTTCGTTTGATGTGTGACCCGCCGCCACCAACAATTTTCATGGGGGTCGTCATCGGAGGTTGGCAGCATTTTCTCGACATCGCGGAGCTATTCGCCGCCTGGACGCCGGATGAAAAAGACTTCAACCGGAACGCGAATTGTTATCATCAGGATGATTTAAGCATGCTGGAGCGTATGTTTGAACACAAAACTCGCCCCAGGCCGGACTGGTTTACTAGAGTGCCCGGATGCGCGCTGTTTGGTTTTGGCGACGGATGGAAAAGTGCGAACCTTGTTCATTTTGGCTACGAAGTGAAAAAAACGGGTCTTTGGCCAAAGCATTCTGCAATTCAGCAACTGCGCCCTTTTTAAAGACTCTCCCGAACGGCTCATAACAGCCGCCGCCTACCTCAGAAAATTTCTGTAGTTTTCACGTTGTCGGTTTTCTTTCTTCCCCGCACTGTTGGTTGAAGCCTTAGTTCCCGGCGTGGCTTAACCGGGAGTGACCTACCGCTATTTGGTCCGTAGCAAAAAAGTTCTAAACCATTGCAGGACGGTTGTTTGTCTTGCTTACGCCATACAGAAAGCCGGCGTAAATATCAGAGCTTTCTAAAACTTTTTTGTTATGGACTATGCTGTTTGTGATACGCCTGTCGAGATTTCCGACATTGCGTCAAAAGATACCTCTCGTTTGCAAGGCGCTATTGCTAAAGCGCTTGCCGCGAATTCCCCCTACATCAACCTCATCTCTGGCGGAACTTTTCCGTCCGGCGTCAGTGATGAAGTGCGGAATATCGTGCAGTTGCAAGCTGCTCCAGGAGATAGCCTTGCGATTCCTACGTTCGTTTGCGACACTGAGCTTTGCGGAACGTTGGGTAACCAGGCGTTGACGGATACTATCGACTACGTGACTCGCCTCGAAAGCTTTCGCGAGCGCGGCCCGAACATCTGCGTTAAGAAAGGCTTTGCAGCGTTTAAAGGGAGTTATGTCATGGCCGAGGACAGCTTGAAAAAGCTCATCGTCCAATACATAAATTCCGATGTGCGTGCCCAGCTTTACCTGCGCGGCGCTTCCAAGTTTACTGCTAACTCC
>CAZJRH010000174.1:0-1993 GCA_964548215.1 uncultured Nitrospirota bacterium | reverse complement strand
CGTTCCCGTTCCGGCGATTCGCAGCCCAGCCGGCGCTCCGCCTCCTGCAACATGTCCGCCAATTCGACCAGCCGGCCCCCCGTCCCGCCGTGGGTGGGATAGAGATAATCCGCATGGACGCAATCGGCCAGCAGATCGCTCAAATAGCCCACCACGGCCCAATCGGGCCACCCCAGCCGCTCAAGAAAACTTCGCTCGGTGACGGTTCGAAACAGTCCCCGTAACGAATGATGTTGCGGAATCAGTTGGGCCATGCGCCACCCCCGCTTCTTCTTTTAAGTATAGCCGCGCCTCGGGATCGTGGCAAACCGCGGCCGGGGAGCGGCGGCCGGGAGCTAGGGTAGTGGAGTCTGAACGAGCTGAAAGGGGTTGATGCGGGCGCCATGCAGACGAGCGCCCCAATGCAAATGAGGGCCCGTGGCCCGGCCCGTGGCGCCGACGGAGCCGATGCGCTGGCCCTTGTCCACGCGCTGGGAGGGCGCGACGTCGGTCTTCGAGAGATGAAAGTACATCGTATACAACCCGCCGCCGTGATCGATAAAGACGCTTTTGCCGCTGAAAAAATGGTCGGCCACCAGCCGGATGACGCCCGCGTTGCTGGCGACGACCGCGGCGCCTTCGGGCGCGGAGATGTCTTCGCCCGTGTGCGGATTGCGCGGCTCGCCGTTGATGATCCGGCGGCGCCCAAAACTGTTCAAGACCACCCCCTCGGTGGGCACGACAAAGGCCCCGTTCCACCACCGTTCCGGTCTCTGCTCCTCCATGGCGGAGAGCGCGGCTTTCTGCTCCTGATTGACGCGCGCCAGCGTGGGCTCGTCCAGCTCCACCATCTCGTCGGGCAGCGTCAGGGTCTGCACGGGAAAGGTCTGCCGCTCGACCGTGACGGTCAGCTCGGCCGCGGGCTGATCGCCGATCGACACGGCAAGGGACTGCCCTCCGACGGGGGCGTCCAGGTCGAGGCCGATCAGGGCGCCGAATCGGCCCGGCGCGTCCAGCGGGTAGAAGGGAATGGTGCGGCCGGCCATGCGGCCGACCGGCGCTTGCGCCCCCGAGGGCACCGTCACGGTCACCGGTACCAGGTCGCCCTGGCGGCCCTTCAGTTCCTTGGGCTGCACCAGCAGCGGCGCGGCGGGCTCGGCCGCCGAGGAACCGGCGGCGAGGCAGAGCCAGGCCGCCGCGGCGGCCATTAGCAACCGGCACGGTCGGGGAAACCGGGTCATCGGGAGGCGGTGATCAGCTCGTCGACGCGTTTATTCGTCGAGGCGAAGGGGTCCATGCAGAGGATCGTCTCCTCCCAGTAGCCGTTGAGCTTCAGGTAGGTCCAGTCCACCGTGTAAGAGCGGTTGCGTTCTTTCGCAAATTTGATGAAGTCTCCCCGGACCTTGGCCCGGGTGGTCTGCGGCGGCGTGGTCATGGCCCGCTCGATCTCGGCATCGGTGGTCACCCGGTCCACCTGCTTGTCGCGCTCCAGCAGATAGTACAGCCCTCGGGCGCGGTTCACGTCGTGATATTGCAAATCGGCCAGCGCGATCCGGGGATCGTCCCAGCCGCACTCCTTTTTGGCCATATAGCTCGTCATCAGCCGGTGCTTGATGGCCCAATCAGCCGTCCGGCACAACCCCACGGGGTCCGTCTCCAGATGATCGAGCGCCGTCGACCACCGCCGGACCAGCTCGTCCGCCTCCGGCTCGCCCAGCGTCGCCGCATAGCGGGCCACCTGGTCCAGATAGAGGCGCTGGATTTCGATCGCGGTCAGCTCGCGCCCGTCCTCCATCTTCACCTTCTTTTTCATCGTCAGGTCCCGGGAAACGTCCCGGATGGAGCGGACCGGATCCTCCAGCTCGACGCCCCCGATCACCCGCCCCTCCTCCACCAGGCCCAGCACCAGGGCCGTCGTGCCCACCTTCATATAGGTGGACCATTCCGACATGTTGGAATCGCCGACGATGATGTGTAAACGCCGGTATTTCTCGGCGTCGGCGTGCGGCTCGTC
>CAZJRH010000173.1:0-7715 GCA_964548215.1 uncultured Nitrospirota bacterium | reverse complement strand
AGGTCGGACAACCCGAGCTGGCGGCCGGTCAGATCGGCGTGCTGGACCGTCCGGTCGCTGTGGTCCCGGGTGTATTGGTCCTTGCTCTCCAGCGCGCCGGCCAGCGCCTTGATCGTGTCAAAATGCGCGCCTTCCAGCAGGGCCATTTTTTCGGAGACTTCGTTGAAGAGGCGGACGTTGTCGATCAGAATCGCCGCCTGGCGGCAGATGACCGAGACCAGCTCGATATCGCCCTGCGAAAAGGAGGCCTTTGATTGTTTCTTGCTGATGTTGAGCACGCCGATGACCTTGCCCTTCCGCAGCAGCGGCACGCACAACGCGGCGGTCAGCTCCGCCCGCAACATGAATTCACGCAGCGCCCCGTGGGGGACGAGGCCGGGCAGCAGGATCACCGGTTCTTTCATCGCCGCCACCCAGCCGGCGATCCGCTCGCCCGGCCGGAGGCGGGTGGTCGCGATCACCTCGGCCGATAGGCCGACGGCGGCTTCGATGGTCAGCGTGTTGGTGGCGTCATCCAGCGCCATGAGCGAGACGACGTCCGCCCTCGTCTGCACCTTGGCCATCCGCACGATTTGCTGAAACGTCGCCTTGAGATTGATTTCCGCCAGGAAGCCCTCGCTCAGCTCGAAGAGCGGGGTGAGCACGTTCATCCGGATGCGGTCCTTCAACCGCCGGTCGTCCGTCAGTGTTTGCTCGATGGTCTGCACGAGCTGCTCGCCCGTGAAGGGTTTGAGCAGATAGTTTTTGACGCCCAATTGCAGTGAGCGCAGCAACAGTTCCTGATCCTGATAGCCGGTGATGACGATGATCAGCGCCTGCTGATGCTGCTCCCGCAGCCGCTCGATCAACTCAAAGCCGTGGCCGTCCGGCAGCGTGAGATCGACGAGACAGAGATCGACGGGGTGCATTTTGCCGATGCGCAGGGCCGCGTCGCAGGTCGGCGCCTGCAGGACGTTGTAGTGATTTTGGCGCAATAACAGGCGGCAGAAGCCCTGCACGCCCTCATCGTCATCGACGATGAGGATCGTGGGCGTTTCGGTTGCGGTGCTCATCCGGCTGGTCGGACCCTCTCCCCAAGAGAAAGCCCATCCACCCAGTGAAGGACAGATGGGCTTTCGTGACATCCACTTCGGCGGCTCCGCGGTCCCGCGAGGGCGAAACAGGACTGGTGGCTCTGCGTCCCCGTTTTACAGCGGGTTTGCTCTTTCGGTGGAATGTCTATGAGCCGGCCCGATTTCCGGGGGGCACCAGGCCGGCTACACAACTCGCGTACAGGGGTTGCCTGCACACTGCCTATAAATAGAGCAAGGTTTGTGCCATGGGAGGGGTCTTGCCGGTTCTTTTTTCACTTCGGGGAAGGTGCCTGAGAAAACAGGTGGTTGCACCGATCCAACCCGATCGGATCGGGCGACGAAATGACCGGCTGAACCTCCAATTGTGGGCAGGAACGGACAGGAAGGCACATTTTTGAACACACACAGCGAGTGTAGCCCCTGTCTGTACAGGCAGGGATTCTTCAACAGTTCTAAATTGAAGTCTATGTTGTATGGGATGCATTGTCTATGATGGATTGACTCACCACCATGCAGTCTTGAAGATTGTTTAAATCGGTGCTACTATAACGATTACCTATTCTCGAAGGTTGGTTTCTATGCTGAAGAAGCCCTCAGACAATCGCAGCATCTCCCTCCTCATCGCCTTGGCGCTGACTGTTCTCCTCAGCGGGCAAGCGTTTGCCTGCCTCTTTCCCTCACCAGCCGAGATGCGCCAGGGCCAGCCAATGGCCTGTTGTTCTCAGAAATGCCAAGTGGATACGACGCCGCAGGCCGCGCAACGCGTCTGTGCCCAGAGCGTAGCGGCTATAAACCAAGAGGCGGCCGTATCATCCGCCTCGTCGGTGAAAATGGCGTTGAAAGATCTTCCGAGTGTCGATGTGTGTGTCGCCCATGAAATACTTGTGACGTTTCCGATTACGATGTTCCAGTCCAGGGAAGACCATCCTGCCTCAGCGCATTCTGCGATTCCGATTTATCTGTTGACCCGTTCCCTCCTGATTTAAACCACCTTCCTTCTGATCCCAAGTGGGCTTGTCACCAGTCTGTTGGTGATAGCGCTCAGGTCGGCCCGCGCCCCGTGTGCGCTTGCCTGCATCGAATGGAAAGGTGGTTTGAAATGGACCGTATATATTCGAACGCGATAGTTTTTACCCTTGTTGCGGTACTCGTCTGGTTCCCAGCCACTCCTGCGGACGCCTCTGAAGAAGCGGCGCCAGCGCCGATCAGCGTTTCCTCGTTGATCGAAGAGGCCCTCGGGGATAATCCAAGTATTCTCTCCATGAAACACCGCTGGGAGGCGGCCAAACAAGAGGTCCCGCAGGCGCGTGCATTTGATGACCCGCAATTGACCCTGACGCAGTGGGCGATTCCGTCAAATTTTAATCTGTTCGGCGCCGATGAGACCTGGGTCGGCATTGAGCAGGCACTTCCGTTTCCTGGGAAGCGTTCGCTTCGAGGGCGGGTGGCTGAAAAAGCGGCGGAGGTTGACGAGCAGAATTATCGGGCGGCAATCCGCAGCATCATGACCGACGTCAAAACCACCTATGCGCAGCTCTTCCTCGCCAGAAAAATGATCGATCTGCATCTGGAGCATCAAGCGCTGCTCGAGGAGTTTGTCGAGATCGCTCAACGGCGGTATACGGTCGGACAAGTTCCCCAGCAGGATCTCCTGAAGGCCCAGATGGAACGGTCGAAGCTCCACCGCAGCCTGCTGGTCGCGGAGCAGGAGACGATCTCACTTCAAACGGAGATGAACCGATTGCTGAGCCGTCCGCCGGACAGCTCCATCGGCCCGATTGAAGAGCTGGGCGCCCGATCGTTTCCGATAACGATCGACGCATTGACGGCACAAACCCTAACTAACCGCCCGGAACTCAAAGCCGCCACGTTGACGATTCGACAACGCGAGCAGGCCGTGGCGCTGGCGAAGAAAAATTATCTGCCGGATTTTACGGTCGAAGTGATGCACTGGAATGTGCATTCGGGCGCGAATCAATGGCAGGCTGCGGTCAAAATGAATCTGCCCTGGATCTTTCAGGGCAAATACGATGCACGCGCCCGGCAGACCGCGATCGAGGAGCAGCGAGCCAGGGTTGAACTTTCGGTCCTTCAAAGCGCCACGCTCGCTCAATTGCAGGATCTTTTTACGAAGGTGAAGAGCGCCGAGCAGTTGATCGAAGTGTATCGGGAAGGCGTGCTGCCCCAGGCCGAGCAATTATTGGAGTCTGCGCGGATTGGGTATCGCGCGGGCCGGGTCGGTTTTCTGGATGTGATCGACAGTGAACGCACCCTGCGGGATGTGCAATTGGACTATTACTCGGCGCTGTCACAATTCTGGCAGCGGGTGGCCGAACTTGAGCGCCTGGTGGGAACTGAACTCACGTTGTAACGGATGAAAGGAGCAACCGATGAAATCGAACAGAATCATGATCATCATGGGCGGGGCTTTGGTCATTTTCTTGATCTCTGGAGGGTGGTTTTTCGCTCAGAACCGAATGCATGTTGAGCTTTCTCCTTCAGTGCGGGCCGAGTCGGCTACGGAGATGCAAGCGATGGAAGGCATGCCGATGGAGCATGGCTCGGGCCAACCGGTTTCCGATCAGACGGCCGTGACGATGACGCCGGCTCGCCGCCAGCTCATCGGCGTGAAAACCGGCCTGGTCGAAGAGCGCGTGCTGGACTCGAGCATCCGCGCGGTCGGCGCCGTGGCCTATGATGAGCGGCGCATTCGACAGGTCAATCTTCGCGTCTCCGGCTGGATCACTCATCTGCTGGTGGATTACACGGGGCAATCGGTCCAAAAGGGAGATCTGCTCTTCACCCTCTATAGTCCCGAGCTGATTGCCACGCAGGAAGAATATCTGCTGGCCAGACGGATGGCCGAGCGGGTGAAAGCCAGTCCCGTGGCGCATGTGAGCAGCGGGGCGGCCGCGCAAATCGAGTCGGCCGGGAACCGGCTCCTTTTGTGGGGCCTGACCGAAGCACAAATCGAGGAGCTCGAACAGGGCGAGCAACCGCGCCTGAACACGACGATCTATTCACCCATCACCGGCGTGGTCACGAAGAAAACCGCCCTTGAGGGGATGTATGTCACCCCGGAGATGAGTCTGTATGAGCTGGCGGACCTCTCGATTGTCTGGCTCACGGCCGATATTTACGAATATGAAATTTCGAGGGTGAAGATCGGTCAGGAGGCGACCGTGACGCTGGTGGCCTATCCCGGCGAGGCATTTCACGGCCGCGTGGTCTATATCGATCCATACCTGAACGTTGAGACCCGAACGGTCAAGGTGCGGATGGAGTTTCCCAATGCGAAGGGTCTCTTGAAGCCGGGGATGTACGGCCATGCTGATATCAAGACAACGGCTGGAAAACAACTGGCCATTCCGCAGGAGGCGGTCTTAGACTCTGGCACCCGAACGCTCGTGTTTGTGAACAAGGAAGAAGGCGTCTATGAACCCAGAGCGGTTCAACTGGGCCATCAAGTGGATGGTTTTTATCCTGTGCTGGCTGGATTGAACGCTGGTGAACGCGTCGTCACGTCGGCCACCTTCTTGATCGACTCCGAAAGCAAACTCATGGCGGCCACCAGCATGATGGGCATGCTGGGCATGGGCGGCATCAAGATGGAGCAAGCCCAAATGGGTGAGATGGAGATGGGCGGCATGAAAGATATGGAGGGCATGGAAGGGATGAAGATGGATCGGCCATCTTCCTCGCGAGAACAGACTGTGGAAGGTTTAACCGTAACGTTGGTGACTGAGCCCGAACCGCCAAAGAAAGGCAACAACCGATTACGACTGACGGTCCGATTTCAAGGGGCGCCGGTGACCGATGCCAGGGTGACGCTGGGGTACACCATGGCGATGCCCGGCATGGAGATGGAAACCGTCGAAGCCAAACATACGAAAAACGGCATGTATGAGGCTGAGGCGGACTTCGGCATGAGGGGACCGTGGGAGGTCGAGGTCGCCGTGGTGCGCGGTCAGAGCGCGCCCGTGAAGGCGAAGTTTACCGTGTCTGTGGGCAAGTGAGATGATTGAACGCACGATTGAGGCCAGTGCAAAAAACCCCTTCCTGGTGTTGTTGGTGGCGGTGGTGCTGTCGGTCTGGGGTTACTGGGCCATGACCCAGACACCCTTGGATGCGATCCCCGATCTGTCGGATGTTCAGGTCATCGTCTACACCGAGTGGCCGGGCCGCAGCCCTCAGTTGATCGAAGATCAGATCACCTATCCGATCGTGACCTCGATGCTGGGAGCGCCGAAGGTGAAGGCGGTTCGGGGCGCCTCCGATTTCGGCGTCTCTTACGTCTATGTGATTTTCCAGGATGGGACGGATCTCTATTGGGCTCGCAGTCGGGTGCTGGAGTATATGAGCAAGATCGGCGGGAAGCTTCCGGAGGGCATCACTCCAATTCTCGGTCCCGATGCAACCGGCGTCGGCTGGGTGTACCAATATGCCCTGGTGGACGAGAGCGGCCGGCATGATCTTTCCGAGCTGCGCTCGTACCAGGATTGGTACTTGCGCTACCAGCTCCAATCGGTGCCGGGCGTCGCCGAGGTGGCCTCCATCGGAGGCTTTGTGAAGCAGTATCAAGTCCAAGTCGATCCCAATAAATTACTGGCCTATGACATTCCGTTGCCACGGCTCACCCAAGCGATCCGGATGAGCAACAACGACGTCGGCGGCCGTTCCATCGAGATGGGCGAGCGCGAGTACATCGTCAGAGGGCGGGGCTACATCCGGTCGCTCAAAGACCTCGAAATCATCCCCATCGGTCTTGGCCAAAATCGTGTGCCTATTCTGCTGCGGGACGTGGCAACGATCAGCCTGGGGCCTGAGATGCGCCGGGGCGTGGTGGAGCTGGACGGGAAGGGCGAAGCCGTGGGCGGCATCATCATTATGCGCTATGGAGAGAACGCCCTCACGGTCATCGATCGGGTCAAGGCAAAGCTCAAAGAGATCGAGCCATCCCTCCCAGAAGGAATGGAGGTCGTGACGACCTACGATCGCTCCGACCTGATCCGGCGAGCGATCGCCACATTGAAAGAAAAGCTGATCGAAGTCACCATTGTCGTGAGCCTGGTGAGTTTCATCTTTCTGTTTCATGTCCGGTCGGCCCTCGTGGCCATTCTCAGCCTTCCCGTGGCGATCCTGTTGTCGTTTGCGGCGATGTATTCTCTCGGGTTGACCTCCAACATTATGTCCTTGGGAGGCATCGTCATTGCCATCGGGACCATGGTGGATGCCGCCATTGTGATGATCGAGAATGCGCATCGGCGATTGGAGGCAGCGGAGGCGCAGCATGCTGCGCCCCTACAAAGCCCGGAACGGGCCCGCATTATCATCGACGCCGCCAAGGAACTGGGACGGCCGCTCTTTTTCTCGCTGCTGATTATCACTGTCTCGTTCCTTCCCGTGTTCACCCTCGAAGCCCAGGAAGGACGGTTGTTCAAACCCCTCGCCTTTACCAAAACCTTTTCGATGTTCTTCGCCGCCCTGCTCTCCATTACGCTGGTCCCGCTCCTCATGGTCTATCTGATCCGGGGACGGATCACGCCCGCGGAACGCAACCCCGTCAACCGGCTGCTGATTGCGATCTACGAGCCGGTGGCCCGCTTCGCGCTCCGGTTTCGAGGAGCGGTGATCGGCGCGGCCCTGCTGCTCTGTCTGGTGACGATCCCGGTCTTTCTGCGTCTGGGCTCCGAGTTCATGCCGCCGCTCAATGAAGGAACCATCCTTTATATGCCGACGGCCCTGCCCGGCATCTCCATCACCAAAGCGACCCAGATTCTTCAGCAGCAGGATGCGCTGCTTAAACAATTTCCCGAAGTCGAACGGGTCTTCGGCAAAATCGGCCGGGCCGAGACGGCCACCGATCCCGCGCCGATTTCGATGACGGAAACGACGATCACGCTGAAACCCGAAGAGCAGTGGCGGCCCGGCATGACATGGGACGCGCTCATCGCCGAGATGGATGAGGCGGTCCGATTTCCCGGCATGCCCAATATCTGGTGGATGCCGATCCAAACCCGGACCGAGATGCTGGCCACCGGCGTTCGCAGCGCGGTGGGCATCAAGATCTATGGGCGGGAATTGGAGGAAATCGATCGCATCGGCCGGCAGATTGAAGGTGTGTTGGCCTCGATCGAGGGCACCCGGAGCGTGTTCTCGGAGCGGCTCACCGGCGGTTCGTATCTTGATTTCATCATCGACCGGCCGGCGGCGGCCCGGTATGGGTTAACCGTCGGGGACGTGGGGGAAATCATTGAAGCGGCGATTGGCGGCGTCAACGTCACAAACACCGTCGAGGGGCGGGAGCGATATTCAGTGAACGTCCGGTATGCCAGGGAGTTGCGCGATGACCTTGAGGGGCTGCGGCGCGTGCTGGTGCCGACGCCGGCCGGCGCGCACATCCCGCTGGCGCAACTGGCCGAGATTCGGGTCGCCACCGGGCCGCCCATGATCAAAGATGAAAACGGCTCGCTCGCCGGGATCGTCTATATCGACGTGGCGGGGCGGGATCTTGGCGGGTACGTGGACGAGGCCAAACGGATCGTTGCCGAGCGCGTGACATTGCCGCCCGGCTATTCGCTTGGATGGGCGGGATCGTATGAGCATCTTCAACGGGCCAAGGCGCGGTTGATCATCGTGGCG
>CAZJRH010000172.1:0-7218 GCA_964548215.1 uncultured Nitrospirota bacterium | reverse complement strand
CGGGTCGCGCTCCTGGCAGTCGGCCAGTTTGCCCGGCAGCGAGGCGCCGTCCAGCGCGCCCTTCCGCCGGACCAGATCCTTGGCCTTGCGGGCGGCCTCGCGGGCGCGGGCGGCGCTGAGCGCCTTGTCGACGACCCGCCGGGCGATGCCCGGATGCTCCTCGAAATAGGTGCCCAGGGCCTCGTTGACGGCGGCCTCCACCAGGCCCTTCACCTCGGTGTTGCCCAGCTTCATCTTCGTCTGCCCTTCAAACTGCGGGTTGGGCAGCTTGATGCTGACGACGGCCGTGAGTCCCTCGCGCACGTCGTCGCCGGTGATGGTCTCGCCCTTGAGCATGTTGTTGGCCGTGGCGTAGTTGTTCACCGTGCGGGTCAGGGCGGCCTTGAAACCGATCAGGTGGGTGCCGCCCTCCCGCGTGTTGATCGTGTTGGCGAAGGAGAAGAGGTTCTCGGCGTAGCCGTCGTTGTACTGAAAGGCCACTTCCAGCTGCACCCGGTCCTTCTGCTTCTGAATGTCGATGGGGTCGTGCAGCGGCGATTTGTTCTCGTTCAAGTACTCGACGAAGGAGACGATGCCGCCTTTGTAGGAAAATTTCTGCTCCTTGCCGGAGCGCTCGTCCTTGAGCGTGATCGTCAAGCCCCGGTTCAGGAAGGCCTGCTCGCGTAAACGCTGGGCGATCTGGTCGAAGCTGAATTCTGTCGTCTCGAACACCTGGGTATCGGGCTTGAAGGTGATGGTGGTGCCCTGCTTGGGCGTTTTTCCCGTCGATTTCAGGGGGGCCATGGGTTTGCCCCGCTCGTAGCGCTGCTGCCAGACCGCGCCGCGCTGGCGGATCTCCAGCTCCAGCCATTCCGAGAGCGCGTTGACCACCGACACGCCGACGCCGTGCAAGCCGCCGGAGACCGAATAGGCCTCGTTGTCGAATTTGCCGCCCGCGTGCAGGACCGTCAGCACCACCTCGGCGGCGGACCGCTTCTGGGTCGTGTGCATCTCGGTCGGAATGCCGCGACCGTTGTCGATGACGGTCATGCTGTTGTCCAGATGGATCACGACGTCGATCTGGTCGCAGAAACCGGCCATCGCCTCGTCGACCGAATTGTCGACGATCTCCTTGAGCAGGTGGTGCAGGCCGTCGGGGCCGGTGCTGCCGATGTACATCGCCGGCCGCTTGCGGACGGCCTCCAGCCCCTCGAGGACTTTGATCGTCTGGGCGTCGTACGCTTTGGTCGTCACGCGCGCTCCATCAAATCCGCATCGGCATGATCACGCAGAGAAAATCCTCGACGCCGTTCTCCCGGATCACGCAGGGGCTGAGCGCGTCCCTCAACTCCATGCTGACCTCCTCGGTGTCGGCCACGCTCAGCGCGTCCAGCAGATACCGGGCGTTGAAGCCCGTCGTCACGCTGTCGCCGGCGTAGGACACCGGGAGCTCTTCCTGCGCTTCGCCCAGCTCCGGGTTGCTGGCCGTCAACTGCAGCCGGCCGGCGCTCAACTCCCATTTCACCGCGTTGGTTTTTTCCCGCGCCAGCAGTGAGACCCGCCGCAGCGCCCCCTCCAGGGCGATCTTGTTGGCGGTCATCCGCGTGGCCGCCGCCTTGGGGATCACCTGATGATAATTGGGATAGGTGCCTTCCATCAGCCGGGCCACCAGCGTCAGGCCGCCGAGATGGATGGTGCACTGGCTCTTGGAAAGGCTGATGCTCAGCGGCCCCTCCGTCTTTTCGTCGAGGAGGCGGCGGATTTCCATCAGCGCCTTCTTCGGGACGATGGCGTTCACCTCGGGCGCGCCCTTGCCTATGGGCGCATTGACCGGCCGGTCGGCCATGGCCAGCCGGTGGCCGTCGGTGCCGACCAGGCGCAGGGTCGCCTTGCCGTTGGCTGTGACGGTGGTCAGCAGTGTCCCGTTGAGCACGTAGCGCGCGTCGTTTTCGCCGACGGCAAAAACCGTCTTGCGGATCAATTCGCCCATCGCGGCGCCGTCGATGCCCAGCTCCACCGCGCCGTCGCTGACCGGCAGCGAGGGGAAATCTTCCGGTGGCAGGGTCATGATCTGGAAGCGGCTCTTGCCCCCCTCCAGCCGGACGCTCTTGTGATCGGCGCTGACCAGGCGCACTTCCTCGGACGGCAGCTCCCGGACGATCTCGTACAGCTTGCGGGCGGCGACGGCCAGCTGGCCCGGCTTCTCCACCGTGGCTTCATACTGGCCCTTCAACCCGATCTCCAGATCGGTGGCAAACAGCGTGATCTCGGAGCCTTTCGCGTCGATCAGGACGTGGGAGAGAATCGGCATGGTGTTGCGCCGCTCGACGACGCCCTGCACTCGCTGGAGGGCGCGCAACAGCGTTTCCCGTTTCATGGTGATCTGCATGGGGATGACTCCTTTCTTCCTGTGGTGCGGAGCCTACTCTTTCAAGGTCTGGGCCAGCGACGCCAGGAGCGTTTGCAGCCCCTGGTCTTCTTTTTTGTGTTCCTCGATCCGCCGGCAGGCATAGATCACCGTGGAGTGATCCTTGCCGCCGAAATGACGGCCGATCTCCGGAAACGAGAGCTCGGTCAATTCCCGGCACAGGTGCATGGCGATCTGCCGAGGAAACACGAGGTTTTTGGAGCGCTTCTTCGACTTGATTTCGGAAATCTTCACATGGAACCGTTCGGAGACCGCCTTGAGGACCTCCTCCGCGGTGATGAGCCGCCGGGTTTCCTGAATGGTGTCGCGAAGCACCCGCCGGGCCATGTCGATGGTGATCGCCTCGCCCGTCAACGACCGCACGGCCACGATGCGGATGAGCGCCCCTTCCAGTTCGCGGATGTTGCTTTTGATGTAGGTGGCCAGAAACAGGGCGACCTCGCCCGGCAGCGCGATGCCCTCGCTCTCCGACTTACGCTTCAGGATGGCCATGCGCGTTTCCAGGTCCGGCGGCTGGATGTCGGCCGTCAACCCCATTTCGAACCTGGAGCGCAGCCGCTCTTCGATATCGGACATTTCCTTGGCCGACCGGTCGCTGGAAATGACAATCTGTTTGTTCATCTCGTAGAGGCTGTTGAATGTGTGGAAAAACTCCTCCTGCGTGCGCTCCTTGCCGGCGATGAACTGGATATCGTCGATCAGCAGCACGTCGACACCCCGATACCGGTTGCGGAATTCAACCATCTTATCGTACCGGATGGAATTGATCACCTCGTTGGTAAACTGTTCCGCCGAACAATAGCAGACCTTCGTGGAGGCCGCCTGCGTGGCGATATAATTTCCGACCGCGTTGAGCAGGTGTGTTTTTCCGAGACCGACGCCCCCATAAAGAAACAGCGGGTTGTAGGCGGCGCCGGGCTGCTCGGCTACCTTGCGCGAGGCCGCGTGGGCAAACTGGTTTCCGGAACCGACGACAAAGGTATTGAAGGTATACCGGTCGCCCAGCCGGGGCGCCTGCCGCCGTTCTTTACGCTCCTCCGCCGGCGCCGGCATCGCGTCGACCTCTTGGATTTGGAAGGCCAGCTCCATCAATTCATCCCCGGACACGCGTCGCAGCTCTTCGGTCAGTAATTGGTGATAACGTTCGCGTAGCCAATCGACAACAAATTGATTGGGCACCACCAGCGTCAATCGGTGGCCGGTAAACGCCCCCACCTGAATTGGTCGCACCCAGGCCTCATAGCTCTGGGGCGAGACGACCGCCCTGATTCGCTCGGAACAGCGCGTCCAGTATGAGAGCGTCTGCTGGTCTATGGACACCACGACTTACCCACAGGATTTTCAACAGGTGTGAATAACTTATTTTTTATTATTATCAATTAGTTATGGACTACAATGATCGGTGACTTCGTCGGTGGCATCGACGACAAATCGTCGTCAAAACTAGGCGTACTATAGCAGAACCCCCCAGGTGAATCAAGCCTGATTCTGTCACTAAGCCAGCATTTCTCTCCACAGTTGATTCGACACACTTTATCCATCAATTTTCGCGCTCTTCAGTATAATCCCCTCCCCCAACGTGCCTACTACTACGGTAAGAGATATCCTTAATCAAATAACTTACTCAATTTATATAGGCTTGACAGAAAAATTTTCTTTCCAGTATGATTCACACGTTGTGTTCGTCGCTCAATTCTGGTTCTTCTTCTGTTTCTCGTTACTCATGGTCGATTCTACTGCGGCCGGCGTGGCCCATGTGGAGCAGCTCCCTGTCGAGCCTGTGTGCACGACCTGTCATGGGCAACCGGCCGATCTCGTTCGATCAGAGGACTGTGGTTCTTGTCATGAAGATGGAGTGACCGGTGTATCGGTTGTTGCCTTGACGCATGTTGCTCAAGGGCCAACGCAGCCCCCGGTGGTTCCTCAACAAAAACGATCGGTCAAACCAACTGAAATGGCGAAGGTGCCAGGCGGGACCTTTTTGATGGGTTATAATCATCGCCATCCCGATGAGCGACCGCAGCACACGGCAACCGTCGCTCCATTTTTCATCGATCTGTACGAAACGACAAATGAGCAATACGAGAGGTTTGTACGGTCCACCGGACGAGACACCCCAGTCCATTGGGAAAATGGAATGATACCTACCGGGAAAAATAAACACCCAATCGTCTTTGTAACATGGCATGATGCTCACGATTATTGTATCTGGGCCGGGAAGCGGCTGCCAACCGAATCGGAGTGGGAGAAAGCGGCTCGTAGCGAGGATGGACGGCTGTATCCCTGGGGCAACGATTTCGACCCGAAAAAAGCGAACACCCCACAATCACGCCTGGGCAACACGGTGCCCGTCGGAAGCTTTCCGGCAGGGAGAAGCCCCTACGGACTCTACGATGTTAGCGGCAACGCATGGGAGTGGACTGATAGTACGGCGCAGGCCTACCCAGGAAGCCCCATTCCCAAGGGCCATTATTTCACCGGCGGCTACAAGGTCCTTCGTGGCGGGTCGTGGGTCGACTGCTCCTTCTACCGATGTGGGATTAGCGCATTGACCTTTAACCGAGGCTATTTCAAGCCGGCGACGAAAAACAAGGGGTTCGGATTTCGTTGCGCCAAGGACGCCGCAAAGTGAACATGCCGCGATTTTTCTACTTCCTATTGTTCGTTGTTTTTCTCTCTGGTTGCCAGAAAGTCGGGCCTACCCCGGAAGGCATGGTCCCGGTTCCGGCCGGCCCATTCATCATGGGCAGCGATAAGGAAGATAAGGAAGGTGTTACCGCCGAATATGGGATGACTAAACCGCTCTATCAGGATGAGCGCCCGGCCCATACGGTGACCCTACCGGCTTATTTCATTGACCAGTACGAAGTGACCAACGCGCAATACAAAAAGTTCATCGAGGCCACCGGCGCTCGCCCGCCGGCCACCTGGCAGTCAAATCTGCCGCCGCCGGACCGGGATACCCATCCGGCATCGGGCATGAACTGGTACGACACGGAGCGCTACTGCGCGTGGGCTGGGAAGCGGCTGCCAACCGAATCGGAGTGGGAAAAGGCCGCGCGCGGGCCCGACGGGTTGGAATTCCCCTGGGGCAATGACTTCGACGAGAAAAAGGCCAATACGGGCGGATCAGGCCTGGGTGACCTGGCGCCGGTCGGCAGTTTTCCACAGGGCCGCAGCCCGTACGGCGCCGACGATATGGCCGGCAACCTCTGGGAGTGGACGGCGGACTGGTATCAGCCCTATCCCGGCAGTACGTTTCAATCCGATGCCTTCGGCCAGAAATTCAAGGTGCTGCGCGGCGGTAGTTGGGGCGGCGCGGGCCACTACCCGCTGCAATATTTCTATCGCACGTCGCACCGCCTGCAGTCGGAACCAGAGTTCGGATTTCCGGACGCCGGTTTCCGATGCGCGAAAAGCGCGCGATGAATCACACCGCCGGCCGGCGCATGGATTAGAAAAATACTTGACAGAATCGCGGGCCGTTATTACAATAGTTCTCGTTACCAGTCATTCTTGCCATTTAGCAGCGTTGACGCCATCTTGTTAACCGGACGAACCGGTCGAGTCACTGACAACCCTTCCAGGTAATTACTCTGTAGCGTGACTTTACGACGCGCCTCTCTGTGCGAGCCCGGCGGGGGAGCGGTTCCCCCCTGAACATACACAGCGAGCGCAGTTCCCGCCCTGTGAAGGCGGGGTTCTTCAACCCTGTGTGGAGCGCGTTGCCCATTTGAAAAACAAACCGAACGATCAGACAGTGACCACGCGTCCGACCGGAAACGGTCGCGCATCCAAGCCGCCAGAAACCTCGGCGGAGGGATCCGCGCCCGCGGCGATCCAGCAGACGAAGAACGGAGGGGGAATGAATCTGGGCGAATTGAAGGAAAAAAGCATCGACGAATTAAACAGTCTGGCCCATAATCTCAGCATCGAAGGGGCCAGCAATCTTCGCAAGCAGGAACTCATTTTCGCCATCTTACAGGCCCAATCGGACAAGGACGGCGTGATCTCCGGCGAAGGCGTCCTGGAGATTCTTCCGGATGGCTTCGGCTTTCTGCGCTCGCCCGATTACAACTACCTGCCCGGCCCCGACGACATTTACATCTCCCCCTCGCAGATCCGGCGGTTCAGCCTGCGCACGGGCGACGTCGTCTTCGGCCAGATCCGCCCGCCGAAGGAATCGGAGCGGTACTTCGCCATGCTGAAGGTGGAGAAGATCAATTACGAGGAGCCGGAGGTGGCCCGCGACAAGATTCTCTTCGACAACCTCACCCCGCTCTATCCGATGGAAAAAATCCGGTTGGAATACGACCCGGAAGATTACTCCATGCGGGTGATGGACCTGATGACGCCCATCGGAAAGGGGCAGCGCGGCCTGATCGTGGCGTCGCCGCGCACCGGCAAGACGATGCTGCTGCAGTCGATCGCCAAGTCGATCATGAAGAACCACCCGGAGGTCGTGCTGATCGTGCTGCTGATCGACGAGCGGCCCGAAGAGGTCACCGACTGGCAGCGACAGGTGCACGCCGAGGTGGTCAGCTCGACCTTCGATGAGCCCCCGCAGCGCCACGCGCAGGTGGCCGAAATGGTGCTCGAGCGCGCCAAGCGGCTGGTCGAGCACAAGCGGGACGTGGTGATCCTGCTCGACAGCGTGACGCGGCTGGCGCGGGCCTACAACACGGTCCAGCCGCCCTCGGGCAAGGTGCTGTCCGGCGGCATCGACGCCAACGCGCTGCAGCGGCCCAAGCGCTTCTTCGGCGCCGCGCGCAACCTCGAGGAAGGCGGCTCGCTGACGATCATGGCCACCG
>CAZJRH010000171.1:0-2002 GCA_964548215.1 uncultured Nitrospirota bacterium | reverse complement strand
GCTCGGCATGACGCGACTCATCAATGCGCCGCGGCCGCGGGCGCCCGGCCCGGCTGGCGCCGCCGTGTCTGCTGCACGGCCTGCTCCGCCGCCGCGATCACCCGGGCGCGCACCGTTTCGATGGCGCCGGCGACGGTGCAGCCGGCCGCTTTGCGATGGCCGCCGCCGCCGAACTGCGACGCAATGGCCGACACATCCACGTCGCCGCTCGCGCGAAAACTGACCTTGACCGATCCCGATCCCGCATCGCGGATCAACATCGCCACCTGCGTGGCTTCAAGCGACCGGGGATAGTTCACAAAATCTTCCGTATCCTCGGCGGTGGTGCCCGTGCGGGCGAACACGTCGGCCGGAATCGTCACCCACGCCACGGTCCCGTCGGCGTTCAGCTCCAACCGCTCCAGCAACGCGCCCAGCAACTTCAGGCGAGGGAGCGTGTTGCGTTCATAGATTTTCTGCGCGACCTCGGCAGGCCGCACGCCCCGCTCGGCCAGCTCCGCCGCCAGGCGAAAGACGCGCGGCGTCGTATTGGAATATTTGAACGAGCCCGTCTCGGTCATCAATGCCGTATAAATGCACAGCGCGATCTGGGGCGTCATCGGCGCCTTCATCGCGGTCAGTAGATCGGCGATCATCTCGCCGGTCGCCGACGCATCGGGCTCCACCCAATTGATCTGGCCGAATCCCCGGTTGGTCACATGATGATCGATGTTGACGACCACGGGCGGCCGCCGCTCGTTGAACAGGGCCGTGCGCTGCAGGTCACCACAATCGACCACGACCAGCACCTCATACCCATCCTCCACCCGGCTGACCTGGCGGAACAAACCCTTGGCGGGCAAAAAATCCAGCAGCCGCGGAACCGGATCGCGATTGACGACCAGGACCTCTTTGCCCATGTCCCGCAGCGCATGCGCCAGCGCCAGGGCCGAGCCCAACGCGTCCCCCTCGGGGCTGACGTGGGTCGAGATCAGAATGCGGTGATGGCGGCGCAGCGCCTGCTCGACGGCCCGGAGGCCGGGCGGCACAAGGCTGCCGCGCTGTCCGCTGGGGCGCGCCTTCCCATTGCGCGATCGCGCCGATCGGGAGCGCGTGGATGATTTGGCTTTCGATGACTTGGCTTTCATTTGTGCCGTTCCTGCTCCAACTCTTCGAGTAAATGCTCCAGCCTGGCCGACTCCTGCACCGTCTGGTCGAGCTCAAACAGCAATTCGGGCACTTTCTTGAGCCGCAACCGCCGCCCCAGTTCGCCGCGCAGAAAACCCCTGGCCCGGTCCAACCCGGCCAGCGTCGCGGTTTCCGTCGACGGCTCCAGGAGGCTGATCATCACCCGCGCCTGGCCCAGGTCCGGCGTAGTGGAGACCGCCGTCACCGACACGGAGCCGACCCGCGGATCTTTCAATTTGCGCCGGAGCAGATCGGACAGTTCGACCCGGATGAGATCGTTGATGCGTTCGGTGCGAAGCGTCACGAATCACGCTCAAACCACTTGCACGTCGTTGCGCAGCAGCACCGCGTCGGGATTCCGCCGCGCAAAGTCAACCACATGATCGATCACCTGCATGGTGTTGCGCCGGTCGTGGCCGATGCAGACGACACCAACGGCCGCCCGTTGCCACAAGTCATGATCGCCGATCTCCGCCACCGCCACGTTGAACCGGTGCCGGAGCCGGTCGATCATTCCCTTGAGGATCTGCCGTTTGTCCTTTAAGGATGTCGATGACGGTAGATGCATTTCAAGCGTACAGATCACAACGGTCATATGTATTGGGGAAAGTGCTCATCGCGACGAACAATCACTCAGCCTTCCAGCTTGGCGGCCACCTTCTCCTGCACGATGATTTCGAGGATGTCGCCGATCTTCAGATCATTGAAGTTCTCGACGCCAATGCCGCATTCGTAACCGCTCTGCACTTCCCGCACGTCGTCCTTGAAGCGCCGCAGGGAGCCGATCTTCCCCTCATAGACCTGCACCTGGTCCCGCAGCACGCGGACGCTCGTG
>CAZJRH010000170.1:0-5303 GCA_964548215.1 uncultured Nitrospirota bacterium | reverse complement strand
GAGGAAGCGCTCCCGGTCGGCCGCGCCCTGCACGGCCAGGGCGTCGACGGCGCCGACGACCCGCCGGATGAAGGGACCGATCCACCGGTAACGCCCAAGCGAACGCTCCGACACCCGCCCGTTGACGAGCACCGCCGGCACGCCGGCCCGTTGCAACGACAGCAGCGTATTGGGCCACAACTCCGTTTCGGCGAAGAGAAACAGCGAGGGGCGGATCGCGCGGATCGTGCGGCGCACCGACCACCACAGATCAAACGGCAGATAACTCACCAGATCCAGCTCGGGCACTTTGGCCCGCATCGTCTCCTGGCCGAGATCGGTCACGGTCGAGCCGATCAGCACCGCCTGCGGCCACCGGCGGCGCAACGCGCGGACCAGCGGCGCCACGGCCATCGTCTCGCCGACCGACACCGCATGGATCCAAATCCGCGGCGATCGTTCCGGGCCCGCCGGCACGGCGCCAGGTTCAAGCCCCCACCAGCGCTGACGGAAGCCGCGGCGATCCTTCCGCTGGACCGTCAGCCGCCACACCAGCCCGGCGCCCCAGAGCGGACTGGTGACGATGAGCAGCGCGTTATAGAACCAGAAGGCCATGACGTCAGGGGACCTCCGTCTGCCGTATGGGTTCGTCCGCGTTCTGCGGCTCCTCATCACGGAACTGCCGGTCATAGAGCCGCCGATAGACGCCGTTCTGTCGAAGCAGTTCCGCGTGCGGCCCTTCTTCGACGATCCGCCCGCCTTCCAGCACGAGGATGCGATCGGCCCGCTGCACGGTGGAGAGCCGGTGGGCAACCACCAGCGTCGTGCGCCCCTTGATCAGCGCGGCCAGCGCCTCCTGCACGATCGCCTCCGATTCATAATCGAGCGACGAGGTCGCCTCATCCAGGATCAGGATCGGCGGGTTGATCAGAAAGGCCCGGGCGATCGCCAGCCGCTGCCGTTCGCCGCCCGAGAGCGTCTGGCCGCGTTCCCCGATCATCGTGTCGTAGCCCTGCGGCATCGCCGTGATGAAATTATGCGCGTAGGCGGCCTGGGCCGCCGCGGTCACCGCCTCCTGCGCCAGATCCGGGCGGCCGTAGGCGATGTTGTTCCGGACCGTGTCGTGAAACAGCACCGTCTCCTGGCTCACGATCCCGATGAGCCGCCGTAGCGATTCGAGTTTGATATCGCGCACGTCCAGGCCGTCGATCAACAACCGGCCCGTCGACGGCTCGTAAAACCGGGCGATCAGATTGACGATCGTGCTCTTGCCGCTGCCGCTGCTGCCCACCAGCGCCACCATTTCGCCGGTGTCGATCCGAAACGACACCTCCTGCAGCGCCGCCGGATGCTCGGGCCCGTACTGGAACGACACACGCTGGAGTTCGAGGCCACGCGTCACGCCCCGCACGTCGTGCGTGCCGCGGTCCAATTGCGGCTCTGTCGGCTCGTCCAGAATCGAAAAAATCCGCTCGGCCGCCGCCATGACCGGCTGCAACTGCGAGGTGACCGCCGTCAGCCGTTTGACGGGCGCATAGAGGAGCATGCAGGCGGTCAGAAACGAGGTAAACTCCCCGGGCGTCATGACATTCATGGCGACGCGCCGGCCCCCGTACCAGAGCACCAGCGCGATCCCGATGGCGCCCACGAATTCGATCGACGGATGGACGAATTCCATCAAACGATAGAGCCGCATGTTCGCCTTGAAGACCCGTTCATTCTGTTGCGTGAATTGCTCCTGCGCGAACGCTTCCTTGGCAAACGCCTTGATGACCCGCAGCCCCCCCAAACTTTCCTGCAGCATGGCCGTCAAACTCGCCAGATGTTCCCGGCCGGCGCCGGCCAGCCGTTTCATCCGGCGGATCATGCGGATGAGCAACGTCGAGGCCGCCGGGAGCGCCACAATCGACAGCAGCGCCAGCGACCAGTCCAGATAGAGCGCATACCCGAGCAGGACGACCAGCTGGACGCTGTACTGGATGGCATCCTTCAATCCCATGGTGGCCATCGACTGGATGAGGTTCACGTCATTGATGAAATAGGCGCTGAACCGCCCCATCCGCTGTGTGGCGTAATAACCGACCGGCAGCGAGAGAAAATGACCGTGCAATTCATTCCGTAACTGGCGGACGATGCTGTTGCCCACGTACCGCATGACGTAGGCTTCTCCGTAACTCGCGGCCGCCTTCACCAGCGCCACGACCGGAATCGCCCAACTGATCATCAGGAGCATGGACAGATCCCGTCCAATCAACGCGTCATCCAGCCAGAATTTCACCAGCCAGGCATAGGACGCGGTCATGCCGGCGATCAGCACGGCCAGGAGACCCGCCACCGCCAGCCGGGGCCAATAGGCCCAGACATACCCGAGCAGCCGGGTATAGGCGCGCATCAGGCCCGCGCCTCCGGCCGCGCGGTCCATTGCGCCAGACAGTCCGCAATCACCGCGGCGGCTCTCTCCGATCCGCCCGGCTCGCCCAGCCGGTCGCGCACGCCCGCCAGTCGCTTCCTGATCGCGGCCAGCTCGTCCGGATGCGAGAGCCATTGTCCGACGACCCTGCTGAGCGCCTCCGGCGTCGCCGACGATTGCAACAACTCCGGCACGACGGCCTCGCCCGCAATCAGATTGGGCAGGCCGGCATACGGCACCCGCACCAACAACCGCGAGGCCAGCCAGGTGAACAGCGTGACTTTATAGATGATGACCATGGGCAACTGGAGCAGCGCCGCTTGCAGCGTGATCGTGCCCGACGCGATCATCGCCGCATCCGAGGCGGCCAGCGCCGTCAACGGCTCCCCTCGCTGCACCGTCACGGGAACGGGGGCGTCGTGCAGATGGCGGGTGAATTCCTCCTCGGAAATCGACGCGGCATGACTCACCAAAAAGCGCGCGTCGGGATGCGCGCGCTTCAGCCGTTCGGCCGCGGCCAGCATGACCGGCAGATGGCGCCGGATTTCCGCCCGCCGGCTGCCGGGAAAGAGCCCGATCACCGGCTGCGACGACGAGTATCCCACGCGGGCCCGCGCCTCGGCGCGGGATGGGGCCTTGGCCGCGTCGTCCAGGAGTGGATGGCCGATGAGCGTGCAGGGCACGCCGGCCGACCGGTAGAGCGCGACCTCGAACGGTAGAATCACCATCATGTGGTCGATCAGGCGGGCCAGCGTGCGAATACGGCCCCGCCGCCAGGCCCAGACCTGAGGACTAATGTAATAGATAATGCGCAGCCCGAGCCGTTTGGCCACACGGGCGATTTGAAAGTGAAAATCGGGATAATCGACCAGCACCACCACGTCGGGCCGGTGCTCGGCCAGCCATCGCCTGACCGTGCGATACGCCCGCCAGATGGCGCCGCCATGGGCCAGCACCTCCCACAATCCCACCACGGCCAGATCGGTGTTGTCCACGACCACCTCGACGCCCGCCGCGCGCATCGCGTGGCCGCCCATGCCGGCTAAACGGCACTGGGGCCAGCGCCGCATCAACGCGGCGGCCACCTTGGCGCCGTGCAGATCGCCGGAGGCCTCGCCCGTGCTGATGAAGACCGTCGGCGCCATCGACGCCATCACGGCCCCGATCGCTCGATGATGTCCGTCACCTCCAACGCCACCCGCAGCGCCTCGCGACCGTCCCGTCCGCTGACGACAGGCGTCGAACGCTGCGTCACGGCCTGAACGAAGCTGATCAATTCCGCTTTGAGCGGCTCCTCTTTTTCCACGTGGACCGCCTCCGGCACAATCTCCGGCCGGCCCTGCGCGTCGGTCACCCGGCGGAACAGCATCGCCTCCTGCGTCTGATAATTGACGGACAGATAGCTGTCCGACTGAAAAATCCGGATTTTTCGCAGCCGCTCCGGCGAAATACGGCTGGCCGTGATGTTGGCCGTGCAGCCGTTCGCAAATTCGATCCGGGCGTTGGCGATGTCGATCCTCGGGGAGACCACGGCCGCGCCGGCGGCCCGGATCTCCTTGACCGGAGAGCACACCAGGCCCAGCACCAGATCAATGTCGTGAATCATCAGATCGAGCACCACGCTCACGTCCGCGCCCCGCTCCACGAAGGGCCCGAGACGATGGGCCTCGATGAAGCGCGGCTGCGTCAGATGGGGCCGGATCGCCAGGATGGCGCTGTTGAACCGTTCCAGATGGCCGATCTGCAGAATCGCCCGCCGCCGGTCGGCTTCGGCGATCAACGCATCGGCCTGCTCCAGCGTCACGGTCATCGGCTTTTCCAGCAGCACGTCGAGGCCGGCCCGCAAACATTCCAGGGCGACCTCATGATGGCGTTGCGTCGGCGCCACGATGCTGACCGCCTTGACCTCCTTGGCTAAACGGCCGACGTCGGGGAAGACGGCGCAACCGCTCGCGCGAGCCACCGTCTCGGCCTGCTGCGCGGAGGGATCGACGACGCCGACCAGCCGCACGCCGGCCATCTGGCCGTAGATCCGGGCATGGTGCTGGCCCAGGTAGCCGACGCCGATGACGCCGACGGGCAGTTCACTCATGGGCCACACCCACCACGGCGATGCCCAAGCGGTCGGCCTCCTTGACGAGCACGTCGCGATCCAGCAGCAGTGAGCCGCCGGCCTCGACGGCCACCACGGTGGCGCCCACTTCCTCCATCGCGGTGATCGTCCCGGGTCCGATCGTTGGCAAATCGAACCGGCGATCCTGTCCCGGCTTGATTACCTTCACCACCACCGCGCCGCCGTTCGCCAGCCGGCCGCCCCGGCGAATCGCCTCATCCGTTCCCTCGACCGCCTCGACCGCGAGCACCACCTTCCGTTTCACCACGATGCATTGCCCGATGCCCAGGCGGCCGATTTCCCGCGCCACACCCCAGCCGTATTCAATATCCTCCTGCTCTTCGGCCGTCGGCCGCCGCTTGGTCAACGGGCCGGCCTCCGGCAACAGCGACTGGAGATAGCGCGTCGATTCGCAGACTACCAGACCGGCCCGCTCCAGTTCCTGGGCCAGCCCCCGCAGGATCGCGTCGTCGTCCTTGACGCGCAGGGTGGCCAGCAACGCCAGCGCCCGGAAATCGGGCCGCACGTCCGTAAAGAGCCGCGTTTTCCGGATCCCGCCGGCCATCACCACGTCGCGCACGCCAGACTGCTGGAACCGCGTGATCATCCGGCCGATCTGGCCGACGCGGATCCACTCCATCTCGTCGACCAGCGGCTCCAGTTCCGGCGACGTCTCCCCCTGATGGGCGACGGCCACCACCCAGCAGCCCTGCTTGCGGGCCTCCTGCGCCACCAGCAACGGGAACCGCCCGCTGCCGGCGATGATGCCCAGTCGCTTGGTCGTGTTCACCGATACCATCA
>CAZJRH010000169.1:0-2680 GCA_964548215.1 uncultured Nitrospirota bacterium | reverse complement strand
GTGCTCTTGCCGGCGCCCGACGGCCCCACGATGGTCAGCAGTTCGCCCCGCCGGATCGTCAGCGAGATGCCATTCAGCACCGGCAGTTGCCGTTTGCCGACCGGGAAACTTTTCTGCAGGTCGACGGCCCGGATCGCCTCGTCGTCACTCATACCGTAACGCCTCGACGGGCTCCAGCTTGGCGGCGCGCCAGGAGGGATAGAGCGTGGCCAGCAGGCTGATCGCCAGCGCCGCCCCGGACACAAGGACAATGTCCGACCAGAGCAGTTTCACCGGGATCTGGCTGATGTAATAGATGTCGCCCGGCAGTCTGTAGAACTCCTGGATCAACAGGCTCGCGCCGTAGCCCAGCGGCACGCCCAGCGCGACGCCGGCCGCGCCGATCACCAGCCCGTCGATCATGAAAATGCGCATGATGCGGGCCGGCGTGGCGCCCATCGCCTTCAGGATGGCGATTTCCCGCCCCTTCTCCACGACGATCATCGTCAGGGTGCTCACGATGTTGAACGAGGCGACCAGGATGATCAGCACCAGGATGATGAACATCATGATTTTTTCCAGTTCCAGCGCCGAGAAGAGGCTGCGGTTCATCTCCTTCCAGTCGCGCGCGCCGTAGGGGAAGCCCAGCGCCGTCTCGATCTCGCGGGCGACGGCGCCGGAGAGGAAAATGTCGTCGATCTTCACCTCGACGCCGTTGACGGCGTCGCCGAAATCGAGCAGCTTCTGCGCCTCGCCCAGCGGAATGTACGCCAGCGAGGAATCGTATTCGTACATGCCGGAATCGAAAATGCCGACAACCTGGAATTTTTTCAGCTTGGGGACGATGCCCAGCGGGCCGATGGTGCCCGTGGGAGAAATGGCCGTGACGGTCGAATCGACCACGGCCCCCAGCCGCACGGCCAGCTCACGGCCCAGGAGGATGCCGGGGGGCCGTCCCTCCGACCCTTCGGTCAGATCCTCCAGCGCGCCGCCGATGAGATTCTTGTTCAGGTCGGTCACCCCGCCGGCGGTGGCCGGATCGATGCCGCGCAGGGCCACCCCCTGCGATTGCCGGTCGTGGCTGAGCAGCACCTGGGTGTAGAGAAAGGGCGTCAGCGCGGTGACGTGCGGCACCTGGCGCACTTTCTCCATGACCCCGGCATAATCGGCGATCGGCTCGCCCGTGTGGTCCTGCACGATGATGTGGGCGTTGGTGCCGAGAATCTTGTTGCGGATTTCATCGGTGAAGCCGGTCATGATGCCCAGCGTGGCGATCAGCGCGCCCACGCCGAGCGTGACGCCGACGATGGAGATCAAGGTGTTCAGCGAAAACGATCGGTGGCGGCGGCGGGCTTTCAGGTAGCGGAGGCCGATGAACAACTCATACGACATGGCGCTATTTTTTCTCCGGCCGCATGTGTGGGAAGAGAATCACGTCCCGGATCGACGGCTGATCGGTCAGGATCATGACCAGCCGGTCGATCCCGATCCCTTCGCCGGCCGTCGGAGGCAGGCCGAATTCGAGCGCGCGCACGTAATCCTCGTCGATCTGGTGGGCCTCTTCGTTGCCGGCCAGGCGCTGGGCCGCCTGCGCTTCGAAGCGCTCGCGTTGCTCGGCCGGATCGTTCAGCTCGGTGAAGGCGTTGGCCACTTCCATGCCGGCCATGTAGAGCTCGAAGCGCTGCACCAGTTCGGGCCGCTCCGGGATCGCCTTGGCCAGCGGCGAGACGTCCTTCGGATAATCGGTGATGAAGATCGGCCCGGTCAGCCGCTCTTCCACCAGCGCGTCGAACAGCTCCACCTGCAATTGGCCGGCGCTCTCCTTGCCGGTGACGGGGATTTTATGCTGCTTCGCCAGGGCGAGCAACCGCGCCCGATCGCCGAGCGCGGCCGGCTCGATCTTGGCCTCGCGGGCCAGCGCGTCGAGAAAGGACAGCCGCGGCCAGGGCGGCGTGAAGTCGAGCGCGCGCCCCTGATAGGTGATCTTCAGCGTGCCGCGCAACTCGCGGAGCACATCGGTCACCAGCTCCTCGGTCAGCGTCATGAGCTGTTGGTAGTCGGCGTGGGCCTGATAGAACTCGAGCATCGTGAATTCGGGATTATGGTGGGTGGAGACGCCCTCGTTGCGGAAGTTGCGGTTGATCTCGAAGACCCGCTCCAGCCCGCCGACGACCAGCCGCTTCAGATAGAGTTCCGGCGCGATCCGCAGATAGAGGTCGGTGTTCAGCGCGTTGTGATGCGTCACGAAGGGGCGGGCTAAAGCCCCGCCGGGCACCGACTGCATCATCGGCGTCTCGACTTCGAGAAAGTCGCGCTCGATCAGCGCGCGGCGAAGCCGGTCGATGATCCGGCTCCGCTGCAAAAAGACCTGGCGTACGTCGGCGTTGCTGATCAGATCGAGGTAGCGCTGCCGGTAGCGCTGCTCCACGTCGGTCAGGCCGTGCCATTTCTCCGGCAGCGGATGAATGGTTTTGGTCAGCAGGGTCAGGTGCTCCGTTTCGACGGTCAACTCGCCGGTCTTGGTCCGGAACAGATGGCCCTGCACGCCGATCCAATCGCCGATGTCGAGCCGGTCGAGGAGCTGGCGGCCCAGTTCATCCAGCCGTTCGCCCTTGGCGTAAATTTGAATGCGTCCGGAACGATCCAGCAGATGGGCGAAGGCCGCCTTGCCGAAGTTGCGCAGGGCGACAATGCGGCCGGC
>CAZJRH010000168.1:0-1697 GCA_964548215.1 uncultured Nitrospirota bacterium | reverse complement strand
CGAGCGGCCCGATGACGTAACCGAAGAGATTGACCGGGGGAATGCCGAGGAGGCCGGTATTGCCGCCGAGGCCGAGGTCGCGGCCCTGCTGGATGAGGGGCGGCATGGCCAGATGCACGGCGAAGGTGAAAAGCGCCACATACTCGCCGCGCAATCTGAGACACGGCAAGCCGACCAGCAAGCCAATCAGTCCCGTGGCCGCCGCCGCGATGGCCATGGCGACGAGCGGCGTCACGCCGAGCTTGGCCGCGAGAAATCCTGACACATAGGCCCCGAAAGCGAAGAACACGAGCTGGCCGTAGTTCATGATGCCGGCATAGCCGATGACGAGATCCCAGGACGCCGCGACCATCGCCCAGAGAAAGCAGAGGATGAGGATGTGGCGTGCATAGCTGTCGTCGATCAGCGCGCCGGCGAGTGCCAACAGCGCCACCGCCACCCAGAACCATTTGCCAGCCCATGCGGGTGGCATGCCGGTGCCGCTCAAGGAGACGGACGAAGATGCGAACGCGCGCGCCATCTCAAGCCTCCCACTTGCCGAGCAGGCCCATGGGCCGGATCATCAGAACCACGAGCAGCGTCAGCAGCCAGACCGGCAGCGTCCAACTTGGCCCGAGGTAGAACACGACGAAGGCTTCGATGAGAGCCAGGATGAAGGCGGCGATCATGGCGCCGCGCGTCGAGCCGAGCCCGCCGAACACAACGATGACGAAAGCCTTCAGAAACGGCGCCCATCCGCCCAAGGGCGAGACGAGATAGATCGGCGCGAGCAGCACGCCGGCAAGCCCCGTCAAAATCACGCTCAGCCCGAAGGTGAAAGCGAAGATCCGGTTGACGTCGATGCCGACCTGCGTCGCACCCTGCATGTCCTGCGCGACGGCGCGGACGGCCTGTCCGAACAAGGTCGCCGACAGAAACACCTCGAGCCCCACGACGATACCGACGGCGATTGCCAGCATCCAGACGCGATAGGTCGCGATCGTCGTGCCGAGAATCTCGACGGTGCCGCCGGAGAAGGGCGGAATCATCAGCGGCACCGCGCCGAACAGCGTCTGGAAAAGATTGTCCAGCAGGAAGGCGAGGCCGAGCGTCGCCATCATGATGGTTGTCTTCCAGTTAGGGCCGGCGCGCAGGGGCCGGACGATCACGCGCTCCAGGGCGACGCCGATGAGGAAGAGGATCGGAATGAGCACGAGGATGCCGAGCCAGAGCGGCAGGCCGAGATAGCCTGCGGTCAGTACCCAAGCGATGTAGCCGCCGGTCGTGTAGAGCGAGCCATGCGCGAAGTTGAGAACCCGCGCGGTGCCGTAGACCAAGGAGAGGCCGACCGCGATGACGCAGTAGACCGCGCCCTGGGTGATGCCGCCGAAGCTGACTTCGATGAGCTGGTGCATGTCACGGGCCTCCGGCCCGGAGGGAATAGGGAATGGGGAGTAGGGAATAGTGAGAGCGGCAGCCGATTGCCCATTTCAACTGCCCACTCCCTACTCCCAACTCCCTCACTTCAACTCCCCCTCTTCCAGCGTGTAGACGCGACTGACGAGGCCCTCGATGAGGGCGAGGCTCTGCTCGACGAGGAGGATGGTGAGGCCCTGTTTGTTGAGCGACGTGATGGTGTCGAGCATGGACTCGACGAGATTGGGCGCAAGTCCGAGCGAGGGCTCGTCTATGGCGAGGAAGTCCGGCGCCGACATCAG
>CAZJRH010000167.1:0-13395 GCA_964548215.1 uncultured Nitrospirota bacterium | reverse complement strand
CCGACGAATTCCAGAACATCCAGACCCGGATCACGGCCGGCGCGGGCCTCGGCTACACGGTCGTCGACCGCCCCCGGATCGAATGGGAACACGCCGGCCGACCGCTGGAGCTGGCTGACAACGACCCGTTCGGTTCCATTGACGATGAACGTGCCGTGCCGGGTCATGAGCGGAATCTCGCCGATATAGACCTCCTGCTCCCGGACGTCCCGCACGCGCTTGGTCCCGGTTTGCTCCTCTTTTTCCCAGAGAATCAGCCGCACCCGGATCTTCAGGGGGGCGGCATGGGTCATGCCCCGTTCCAGGCACTCCTGGAGCTCGTATTTGGGCGATCCAATGGCGTAGTCAAGAAACTCGATGACCGAGGTGTCATTGTAATCCGACAGCGGAAACACGCTCGTGAACGCGGCCTGCAACCCGGTATCCACGCGCTGTTCGGGCGGAATGTCGCGTTGCAGAAACCGCTCATATGAGTTCCATTGGATCTCGATCAAATTGGGAACGTCAAACTTCGCCGAAAGTTTGGAGTAATCCTTTCGGTGTTGCGTCGTGCTCCCGTTTCCGTCCGCTCGAGACATGAGTCATTCCCCTTTGCGGTTACTTGACCTCGACCTTGGCGCCGACTTCTTCCAGCTTCTTCTTCATCGTCTCGGCGTCCTCCTTGCTCACCCCGATCTTCACCGGCTTGGGCGCACCCTCAACCAAATCTTTCGCCTCCTTCAAACCCAGATTGGTCAATTCGCGGACCACCTTGATGACCTGGATCTTCTTGTCACCGGTGTTGGCGAGCACCACGTCGAACGTGGTCTGCTCTTCCACCGCAACAGCCCCTCCGCCTCCGGCCGCGGCCGGCGCCGCCATGGCCATCGGGGCGGCAGCCGTCACGCCGAAGCGCGTCTCGATCAGCTTGACCAACTCCGAGAGCTGCAAGACGGGCATTTGCTCAACCGCTTTGACGATTTCCTCATTGTTCAACGTCGTTACCATGTCGATTCCTCTCCTTTTACCGCACCGTCACGGTGCGTCTGCGTTACGTTGTTTTCTGTGCGTCGGACGACCGCGCCTGAGCGGTCGCCGCAAGTACTCTGGCCAACGAAGCCAGCACCGCCTGCAGCGTGCCGGCCAATTGCGTGAGCGGGGCGTTGAGGCCTCCCGCCAGCTTCGCCACCAACACCGCGCGAGACGGCATCAAAGCGATGGCGGCGACGCGGGCCGGGTCGCACGCCTGCCCTTCAATGACGCCCAAGCGGATGCGCATCCGTTCATGCTTGGCGATGTAGGTCCGCAACACCTTGGCGGGCAACACCGGGTCGCCGTAGCCCAGCGTCACGGCAATCGGCCCTTCAAACGCGTCGGCGGCCAGCGCCACGGCGGTGCCCTCCGCGGCCTTCTTCGCAATGGTGTTTTTGACCACGCGAAATTCGCCGCCGGCCTTTCGGAGCTCCCGCCGCAATCCGTCGATTTCGGCCACCGGCATGCCGTCGCAGTGGGTCAGGATCGCCACGGTGGCTTTGCCGAACTTCTCATGCAATTCCTGGCAAATGGCTTCTTTTTGCGCACGCGTTCTCATCGCGTCAATAGTCTCCCGCGTTCCTCACAGTGCGTTGACAATCTCGTTCGCGTCGATCCGAATCCCCGGTCCCATCGTCGTTGACATGGTCAAGCTCTGAAAATAGGTGCCTTTCGCCGAGGCGGGCTTGGCGCGCCACAACGACGCGATCACGGCATGGGCGTTCTCGGACAACTGGACGGCCGTGAACGAGGCCTTGCCGATGGCGACGTGGATGTTGCCGGCCTTGTCGACCTTGTATTCGACACGCCCCCGCTTGACCTCCTGCACAGCCTTCGCCACGTCAAAGGTCACGGTGCCCGTCTTCGGGTTGGGCATCAGTCCGCGGGGCCCCAGGATACGGCCCAATTTCCCGACCAATCCCATCATGTCCGGCGTGGCGATCACTTGTTCGAAATCCAGCCACCCCCCGTTGATCTTCTCGGCAAACTGCTCGGCCCCGACATAATCGGCGCCGGCCTGCGTGGCCTCTTTTTCCTTTTCACCCTTGGCGAACACCAGCACGCGGATGGTCCGCCCGGAGCCATGGGGCAGCACCACGGCGCCGCGGACCATTTGATCCGCCTGCTTGGGGTCGACGCTCAACCGCGCCGCCAATTCCACCGTCTCATCAAACTTGGCGAACACCACCTGCTTGAGCAAGCCGGTCGCCGCGTTCAACGGATAGGGTTTTTCCTCGATCCGCTTCTTGGCTGCCGCATATTTTTTACCCACGACGATTCTCCATGCCCGTCACGATGCCTTCGGGGCGTCAACGATTTGAATGCCCATGCTCCGGGCCGTGCCCGCCACGATGTTCATGGCCCCGGCCAGATCGACGGCGTTCAAGTCCGGCATTTTCAACTTGGCAATCTCTTCCAGCTGCTTTTTCGTCACCATGCCGACCTTTTCCTTGTGGGGAATCGCCGAACCCTTGATCAACCCGGCGGCTTTCTTGAGCAGATCGGCCGCCGGCGGCTTCTTCATCTCGAAGGTAAACGTCCGGTCGCTGTAAATCGTGATCACCACCGGGACGGCCATTTCCTCCTGGCCCTGGGTCTTGGCGTTGAACGCCTTGCAAAACTCCATGATATTGACGCCATGCTGACCCAATGCCGGCCCCACCGGAGGCGCCGGGTTCGCTTTTCCCGCGATAATTTGCAACTTGACGAGCGCAGTCACCAGCTTGGCCATGCCGCCTCCCTTACAACCGTTCCACTTGTAAAAAGTGCAGCTCCACGGGCGTGGAGCGACCGAAGATGCTCACCAGCACTTTCACCTTGTTATGATCGGGGGAGACGTCCTCCACCACCCCGTTGAACCCAAGAAACGGCCCGTCGATAATACGCACGTCATCGCCCTTGGAAAAGTGCATTTTGCTGCGCGGCTGGGCCGACCCGCTGCCGATCTGTTGCAGCAACATGGTGACCTCATCATCCGACAGCGGCGCGGGCTGCACCCCACCCCCGATGAAACCCGTCACCTTCGGGGTCTCCTTGATCAATTGCGCGGTCACATCGTCCAGGTCCATTTCGACCAGCACGTAGCCGGGAAAGAACTTCTTGGTCGACACCCGTTTTTTCCCCTCCCGGATTTCGATCACGTCCTCAGTGGGGACCAGCACCTGGCCGAAGCGCTCGGTCACGCCCAACTGCTTGGCGCGCTCTTCGATGCTCGACTTCACACGATTTTCGTAGCCCGAATACGTATGCACGACGTACCATTGCTTGGACATGGTTTCGATTTCCCTCACCCGATCAACTTTGTGACTAAGCGGGACAACACCGCATCCGTCAGAGCCAGAAAAATCGACAGCACCGCGACAAATGCCAGCACCACGGCCGTCGCCCCCATGGTCTCTTTGCGGGTCGGAAACGACACACGGCGCATTTCCACTTGCACTTCCTGGAAGAATTCCCTGATCCGTTGAATGATCCCCATCTGTGCCTCAGTCCCGCCGTCCCCTCATCAGCCGATCCTCCATGACACTTATATAATGATGCAACAGGCCAGGAGGGATTCGAACCCCCAACCCGCGGTTTTGGAGACCGCTGCTCTAGCCGTTGGAGCTACTGGCCTGTAAACGGAGCAAGAGACCAATGGAGCATTTGACAGTGGGTTCATCGGCAGTCCAACATCCATTTTTTCGGGCTTACTTCTCTTCCTTGTGCGGCGTATGCTTCCGGCACCAGCGGCAATACTTCTTCAATTCCAGCCGATCCGGTGTCGTCCGCCGGTTTTTCCGGGTCGAATAATTCCGTCGCTGACATCCCTGGCACGCCAAACTGACAATTTCGCGCATGACTTACTCCAGAATTTTGCTAATGACGCCGGCGCCGACGGTATGGCCGCCCTCGCGGATGGCAAAGCGCAGCCCCTCTTCCATGGCAATGGGCGTGATCAGGGTCACTTCAAAGCGCACATTGTCGCCCGGCATGACCATCTCCACCCCCTCCGGCAGCTTGACCACCCCCGTCACATCCGTGGTCCGAAAGTAGAACTGCGGCCGATAGCCCTGGAAAAACGGCGTGTGCCGCCCCCCCTCTTCCTTCGTCAAGATGTACACTTCCGCCGTAAACTTCGTGTGCGGGGTGATACTGCCCGGCTTCGCAATCACCTGCCCCCGCTCCACATCCTCTTTCTTGGTCCCCCGCAAGAGCAAGCCCACATTGTCCCCGGCCTGCCCCTGGTCGAGCACCTTGCGAAACATCTCCACCCCCGTAATCACCGTGCGCTCCGTGGCCTTCATGCCCACCAGCTCCACTTCCTCCCCCACCTTCACGATCCCCCGCTCCACCCGCCCCGTGACCACCGTGCCCCGCCCGCTGATGCTGAACACGTCCTCAATCGGCATCAGGAACGGCTTATCCAGCGGCCGCTGCGGCGTCGGAATGTAGCGATCCACTTCCGCCAGCAGCTGCAGGATCGCCTTTTCCCCCAGCTCCCCCTTGTCCCCTTCCAGGGCCTTGAGCGCACTGCCCTTCACCATCGGAATCTGATCCCCGGGAAACTCATACTTCGTGAGCAATTCCCGCACTTCCAGCTCCACCAGGTCGAGTAACTCTTTGTCTTCCACCATGTCCACTTTGTTCAAAAACACCACGATGTAGGGCACCCCCACCTGCCGCGCCAGCAAAATGTGCTCGCGCGTCTGCGGCATCGGGCCGTCCGCGGCCGAGACCACCAAAATCGCCCCGTCCATCTGCGCCGCCCCCGTGATCATGTTCTTCACATAGTCGGCATGCCCCGGGCAATCCACGTGCGCGTAGTGCCGGTGCTTCGTCTCGTACTCCACGTGCGCGATCGCGATCGTGATCCCCCGCTCTTTCTCTTCCGGCGCCTTGTCAATCTGGTCGTACGCCATGTACTGCGCCAGCTTCTGCTCGGCCAGCACCTTCGTAATCGCCGACGTCAGGCTCGTCTTCCCATGGTCCACATGCCCGATCGTCCCCACGTTCACGTGCGGCTTCGTCCGCTCAAATTTCGCTTTCGCCATGATCGCCTCCTGCTACTCTTAATGGAGCCCTTGACCGGGATCGAACCGGTGACCTCTTCCTTACCAAGTAAGTGCTCTGCCAACTGAGCTACAAGGGCCTGTCCCGAGGCACTCTCTGCCGAGGGGCCAAGATGTTTCCCTTTACGGTCCCGTGTTAATCCTGTCTTCCACTTACCTTCGTAAAATCCTGACCCCTCGCTCCGCTCGGGGTCAAATTCCCGGAGGGAATTTGAGCGGGAAACGGGATTCGAACCCGCGACCCCTAGCTTGGAAGGCTAGCGCTCTACCGCTGAGCTATTCCCGCACGAACCTTGGAACATTGGAGCATGAGACCGCATTCTCAGCTCGTTCGCCCTTCTCCCTGTTCAACTGCTCCACCGTTCGAATGCTCCAGAATTTTTGCATGGCAAAAATTCTGGGGAGGGGAGGACTCGAACCTCCGAAGCCCGAAGGCGACAGATTTACAGTCTGTTCCCGTTGACCGCTTGGGTACCTCCCCTTTACTTCCCCATTTACCATTCGCCATTTACCGCGCCTGACACGACCGTAAATCGTCAATAGTAAATAGGCGCCAATTCTTCCTTCGGAAAATTGTCGGAGCCACCGGAGGGATTCGAACCCCCGACAGGCTGATTACAAATCAGCTACTCTACCCCTGAGTTACGGTGGCGACCCGCAAACACGACGTTCTTTCCACTTGCGCGCTTTGACGAAACGGAAAGGGTCTGCTACGCTGATGTCAGCACCATGTACGACAAACACATCACACATTCGGGCACCAAACAGAATAATGCCCCGCTTCTGAGCCCGGCAAAATGATGATTATATGGACATTCTCTTTCAAAGTCAACCAGTTTCTTTCCTCCACCAGACCTTCAGGCAAAGGAGCGTCCATATGCATCTGACAGGGCGTCAACTGCTGATCACCGGCGTGCTGTTGCTGGCCGCGTCCGTCGCGGCGCCGAACCGCGGGCTTGCCGTCGAACTCGACATCGATCTGCTCGCGACGCAGGCGCAGTTCAGAGCACTGGGCGATGAAGCCGGGCTGGCGCTCGGATATCCGCAAGCCGCCCCCGCCGAAGCGCTGGGTTTTCCAGGGTTTGACGTGGGGATCGAAGCCACCGTGACCCCGATTGACTCGGACAACATTTACTGGCAACTGGCTTTCAGTGGCGATCCGCCGGACTATTTGCCGGTGCCGCGGCTGCGAGCGCGCGTCGCGCTGCCCTTCGGCATCGACGTCGGCGCCGTCTATGCAAAAATTCCATATATCGTCGCCGGCATGATCGGCGGTGAAATCAAATGGTCCGTCATCAAGGGCGGCGTGGCAATGCCCGCCGTCGCCGTGCGGGGCGCCTACAGCACGCTGCTCAATGTCGATGAACTCGGCCTCACCTCGTATTCAGCCGATGTGAGCGTCAGCAAGGGGTTCCTGATCTTCACGCCCTATCTGGGCGTCGGGCAGGTGTGGACCGAGGCCGAGGATAAAAGCACGCCCCCCAACTTCAATACGGAACGGCACAACAACACCCGGATATTCGTCGGCCTGCAAATCGGCATTCCCCTGATCCGCTTCACCGCTGAAGCGGCATTTGCCGAAGTCCAGAGTTACACGGCACGCCTGAGCGCGGGCTTCTAAGCGGCGCCGTAGAACCGCGCAATCTGGTCGACAACGTAGTCCTGCTGATCCCGTGTCATCAGGGGGAAGACGGGCAGCGCCAGCGTCTCCTTCGCCGCCTGCTCAGCCACCGGAAACGACGCCGCGGCATCCGCCAATCCGCTGAAACAGGGCTGCTGATGCAGCGGAACCGGGTAATAGATTTCGCACGAGACGCCCTGTTTGCGAAGGAAGGCCGCCAGTTCATCCCGCCGCTGGGCCCGCACCACATAGTGATGATAGACCATCCGGCAATTGCCGCGCTCGGTCGGCGACGTGATCGCGCCGATCAATCGCCGGGCCGAAAAGAGCTCGCCGTATCGCTTCGCATGCGCCCGCCGGGCCGTGGTCCATTCGTCCAGGTAGGCCAGTTTGACCGTCAGCACGGCGGCCTGCAACGCATCGAGACGGCTGTTCAGGCCGATCTCCTCATGGTGGTAACGATCGACCATGCCGTGATTGCGTAAACGGCGTAAACGCGCCGCAAGTTTCGCATCGGTGGTCAACACCATTCCGCCGTCGCCGGCGCCGCCGAGGTTCTTGGTCGGGAAAAAACTGAGGCAGCCGGCCGTCCCCATCGTCCCGGCCATGGCGCCGTCATAGGTCGCCCCGATGGCCTGCGCCATGTCTTCAATCACGGGGATTGCTTCCCGCCGGGCCAGCGCGAGCAACGGCCCCATGTCGGCGCAATGGCCGAACAGATGCACGGGCAAGAGCGCCCGCAGCCGCGGCTGCCCCGCCGACTTCAGTTTCTTCACGCAGGCCTCCACCCGATTCGGATCCAGCGTGAGCGTGACCGGATCAACATCCGCAAAGACGGGTGTCGCGCCGACCAACGCGATCGAGCTGGCCGAGGCGAAAAACGTGTAGGGCGTCGTGATGACGGCGTCGCCCGGGCCGACGTCCAGCGCGCGCAGGGCCAAAATAAGCGCATCAGTGCCCGACGCCACGCCGACCCCGGCCAGCGGTTCCCTGTCGGGCGCGTGCGCCGATCGCGACAGCACCCATTTGGCGACGGCCTGCTCGCAACCTTCGACGGTCGGCCCCAGGATGAAGTGCTGTTCGGCCAGAACACGATCCACGGCCGCACGAACCTCTGGTTCCAGACGACGATACTCGGCTTTCAGATCAATCATGGGCACGTTCACTGAACGATCACCTCCTTGGCACGCAAAAGTTGCTGATAGAGGGCTTCCTGCTGGCGCACCATTCGATCAATATCAAACTCCTCCGAAAGCGCGCGGGCCGAACGGCCCATCTGGCGGCGCAACGCGGGAGTGGTCAGCACTTCCACAACGCGCTGGGCCATCCGCTCCAATTCGCCCACCTTGACGACAAAACCGTTGACGCCCTCCTGCACGACATCGGTGACGCCGTCCACGGCGGTGGCCACCACCGGCAATCCCGCCAGCATCGCTTCCAGAATCGACCGGGGAAGGCCTTCCCATCGGGACGTCAACGCAAAGAGATCGGCCGCCTGCAGCAATGCCGGCACATCCCGCCGCCAGCCCAGCAAGAGCACGCGATCCCGCAGCCCCGCCGACTCGATGGCCGCCTCCATGGCTGGACGCAACTCGCCGTCACCGACGACCAGGAACCGAACCTCGGGAAGTTGCCGTCTCACCCGTTGGGCAATTTCAACCAAGTCGAGCGGCGCCTTTTGCGGCTTCAGACAGGCGACCGTAATCACGACCGGCGCGTCATTGGGGATGCGGAGTGTCGCCCGGAGACCGCCTCCCCGTGTTTCTGCCGTCTCGTCAGACCGCTCCACCTGAAATTGTGCAAATGCAATCCCGCTGCGAATGAGCAGGCTCGGCGGGCGCCTGCCTGCCTCTCTGGCGGCCGAAGGCTGAAATAACCCGATCGCCGCGCCTTGCCGTTGATTCGCCAGGGACACGACGATCACCGCGTCCGTCACCGTTGCGGTCAGCCGTTCAATGCCGATCAGCGATCTCCGCAACCATCCCGGCTGCCCCGAATGGAAACCGAAACCATGATAGGTGTGAACGATGACCGTGGCGCCGGCCAAGCGCGCCGCCCAACGACCGAGGATTCCCGCCTTAGAACTGTGCGTATGGACCAGCATCGCCGGCCCGGCCGAGCGCCGGATGCGCCGCAACTGCCGCCACAGCTCGATGAACGCGCGCAGATCGCGCCAGGGACGGATCTCCCGAATCAGCGATCTCACCCACGAGACGGTGACGTCCCCGAGTTGCCGCGCGTCGTCATCCATGATGCCCCCGCAACCGGCCACCAAATACGGGGCAAACAGCCGTCGATCCAGATGGCTCACCGTATAGAGCGTATTCTGCTGAGCGCCGCCAAGCTCCAGCTTCGTAATAATGTGCACGATGGGAATCGGGGCCGGGCCGGAGGCCGCCCGATCCCGTTGATGCGCGGGCTGGGCGGATGGCTCGGTCAGCGTCGTCTTCATCGGCGACGCGCACGCGACGGACGGCGCGGCCGCTTCCCGCCGGCTGCGGTCATCGATTCGGCGACGCTTTTCCCCTGCCAGACGGCATCTTCCATAGAGGAATGCTCCCACGCGCCGTAGCGGCCGATCGACCAAACGCCCAGCCGGCGCAGCGCCTGCAAAATTTTCGGCAGTCCCCGCTGTCGCAGATGGTCAAAAATCACGTAGGCGTACGGGATCTCAACCACTTCCTGCAGCACCAACCGGTCGTCGGTCCGCAGCACGTTGGCCGCCTGCAATCCTCCCACCGCCTGGTGAATCGCCTGTTGCGAATCGGGAGCGCGGCCGGGCAGATGCGAACTTTCGACCGAAATCAGGCTGTGCCCCGCCGGCGCGGCCGTCTCCGACAAATTGGACGGAAACCCGACGCGGTAAAAGGGAAACCGGGCCTCGGGAAAATAAATCCAATGGTAGGGCGACAATCCCTGCCGGGCCACTCCAAGGTTGACATTGGTCACGGAGACATACGGAAGACGCTCGATCGACCGCCGCAGAACGGAGGAGATTCCGGTGGCCCGCCGGGCCAGCTCCGGCAGGGGCATCGTCGAGATCAACCGGCGATAGCCGATCGATCGTCCGCCCTCAAACTGCACGACCCGGCGGCCAAGATCGATGGCGGTCACCTGATGGTTCAGCTCAATCCGGCTGATGCGGCGGGCGAACGACTCCGGATAGCGCTGGATGCCGCCCTCTTTCGGATAAAAGAACGACGGGTTATATCCCATCTTCCGGTTGGTCATCCCCAGCGCGCCCTGCACAACCTCTTCCAGATTCGGCACCGGGATCAACCAGCCGCCGCCCCAATCGCAACTCAACTGATCCAACGAACGCAACCACAACTTTTCGTTGAAGGGCACCATGAAATGGTCGGCGATGCCCCGCCCGAACGTCCGGCGCACCCACTCAAGGAAATGCCTGGCCGGACGAGCCGCGCGCGAGCCAGGCCGCGCCCGTTCCCGCTCGCCCCATGCTTCGATGAACCCCATCAAACATTCCTTCACCACATCGACCGGCAGGCCGAAGGTGTTCGCCTGGAAGGGATAGTCGGTGTAGACGCCGTGCGAATAGATGGCCGCGCGCCGCTGGTGAGCCACCAACGCGCCACCCATCAGGCGCTCGACCAGCGTTTTGACCTCCGGCCGGCGAAAATGCATCAGGTGACCCGTGCAATCGAAGGTAAAACCCTTGCGATGAAAGCTCCGGCACAGCCCGCCGACCTCCGCGTCCCGTTCGTACAGGCCGAATGAGACCCCTGCCTCCTGCAAATGATAAGCGGCGCTCAAACCGGCCAGGCCGGCGCCGATGATCACCACGTCATGCGACTGGGCCGTCATCGAATCCGCCATCAGGACGACCGTCGCCGTTGAGTCATGTCGATCCCTTTCAACCACACGGCCGCGGCCAGGGAGACCAACGTGGTCACGACAACCACGAGCAACGCATGCCCGATCGGCAGCCAAAGCATCGACAGTCCGGCCAGCCCCAGCAGCAACGTCGCCCCCGAGCTGAGCGCCACAATCCGCGGCGCACTCAGGCGCCACTGCCGCAGCCGCAACGCGAAATGGTCCGGGCTGCCTAAAAAGACCGGAATACCCCGCAAATAGCGGATGGCCATCACAAACAACGTATCGAAAATCGGCACGCCCAGAATCAACACCGGCGCGAAGAGACCGAGCACGCTTTCATGGGTGTATTGCAGGGTCATGGCCACCGCGCCGAGGAGAAAACCGATGAACATACTCCCGGCGTCCCCCATGTAAATCTTCGCGGGAGGCCAATTGTAATAAAGAAATCCCAGCAGGCTGCCGGCCAGCGCGGCCATTTGCACGGGGGCGTCGGTGTCGTGGGTCAGCAGCGCCACCGCAAACAGGATCAACGTCGCGACGAAGGCGACGCTGCCGGCGAGACCGTCCATGACGTCGATGATGTTGAACGCGTTGATCATCCCGACCATCCAGATGACCGTCAGCCCGATCTGCACCCAATTCGGTAAAAAGGTCAATTCAATCCGCACCCCGCTTTTGATCAGGACGAAGACGGCGATCAACTGCCCCGCCAGCTTGGCCCGCGGGGTCAAGACGCCGAAATCATCGATCAATCCCAGCATCACCACGATCGTCCCGGCGAGCAGCAATCCCAGAACCTCACGGCTGAATTCAAACGTCATCGCCAGGGTGATCAGAAAGGAGAGCGAAATTGCCAGACCCCCCAGATAGGGCACCGGCTCGGCCTGGTGCTTGAGTCGTCCGTCGGGCCGGTCGACGATTTGAAACCGCAACGCGGCCTGCCGGGCGATCGGCGTGCCGTAAATCGACAGGGCCAGCGCCAGGATAAAGGCGAGCGTATAAATGGTGAACGTCATCGTCGTCGGCTCGGCACGGCAGCGGGAGCCACTCTACCTCATGACACCGTGAAGCGCAAGATCGATCCCATCGGACGACTCATGTCGTGTCCGAGCCCCCCGTCCGGCTCTGGGCCATCAACCGCTCATACCACAGGGCGAATGACCAGATGCCCCAGAGGACCAGACTGTAATCCCCTTCGCCCCGTTGATGAGCGCCGAACCACCGATCCACCGTGTGCCGGTTCCACACGCCCGCATGCTCGATGGCCGACGACGCCACCTGCTCTCTGGCCTCGGCGCCCAGGGTCCCGCGCAACCACCGGCTCAACGGCGGCTCGAAGCCCCGCTTCGGCCGGCGAATAATTGAGTCGGGAAGCCGGCCAGCGGCGGCCTGCTTGAGCAGATATTTGCCCGTGCCATTCCGGATTTTCATGCGGGCCGGCACCTGTGCCGCCCATTCGACCAGCGGATGGTCGAGATAGGGCACCCGGGCTTCCAGTGAGACGGCCATGGTCATGCGATCGACCTTGACCAGTAAATCATCTGGCAGCCAGGTCTGCAGATCCAGATTGAGCATCCCGGCGACCGCGTCCGACTCGACCTCCCGCCCCGCCGGGGCGCCGAACGGACGCTCCCGCGGCAACTGTTCAAATCGCTCGACCAGCAGCCGGACGGCCTCATCAAAATGGGACGGCTCGTGGCACAACTGGCGCAACTGCGACAGGGGCGCGGTGGCCACCCATCCAAGATGGCGCTCCGAGGGCCGGGCGCCCCAATAGGCTTCCAGCGCCTGTCGCACACGCCAGGAGCGGACACGGCCCAGAATCGCCGGACGCAACGGGGAAGGAATCAACGTCAACAACCGCGTCCATCGTTGGAGCCGATACCGCTGATACCCCCCGAAGAGTTCGTCGCCCCCTTCCCCGGTCAGCACGACGGTCACCTCCTGCCGGGCCAAGCGTGAGACCGCCAGCGTCGGAACAATCGCCGGATCGAGCACCGGATCGTCCAGCGCGCCGATCGCCTGGGGCAGGATCTCGAGGAAGCGTTCCGGCGTGAGGACGATTTCGCGGTGGCTCGTGCCGATCGCCAGGGCCGCCGCTCTGGCCGCCTCCAATTCATCTTCGCCCGGCGGCCCCTCGAATCCGACGGCAAACGTTTTGATCGGTTCGGGCCGCAGCCGCTGCATGGAGGCGACGATCAGACTGGAATCGAGCCCGCCGGACAAGAACGCGCCCAACGGCACGTCGCTGACCAGATGCGCGGCCACCGAATCGTCGAGGCGGCGGCGCAGCTCCCGCACCCATTCCGTTTCATCGATTTCGTCCGGGGAGGCCGGGGCGGTCGCATCGAGCGGCCCCGGCCGCCAATAGCGGATCACCTCCACCTGCTCATCGCGCCAGAGCGCCACGTGACCGGGCGGCAGTTTGTAAATGTTGGAGAAGATCGTGTGCGGCGCGGGCACGTACTGCAACGTAAACAATTGCGCCATCGCAACCGGGTCGATGGCGGGCACGCGGCCCAGTCCGCACAACAGCGACCACAATTCCGAGGCAAAAACCAGCCGCTGCCCCTGCACGGTATAGTAGAGCGGCTTGATCCCCACGCGATCCCGGGCCAACAGCAGCAGCCGGTTCGGCGCGTCCCAGAGGGCGAAGGCAAACATGCCGCGAAATTGCTCCACGCACCGCCAACCGTCCTGCTCATACTGATGCACGATCACTTCCGTGTCGCTCATGCTCCGGAACCGATGGCCCTGCGACTGCAGGTTCGAACGAAGATCGTGAAAATTATAGATTTCGCCGTTGTAGACCGCCGTCACGCCGCCGTCTTCATTGGTCACGGGCTGTCGGCCGCCCTGCAGGTCGATCACGGC
>CAZJRH010000166.1:0-4845 GCA_964548215.1 uncultured Nitrospirota bacterium | reverse complement strand
TCATTTCAAGTGGTACTAACATCGGATGTTCGCCGCACATGCATGTGCGGCGCAAGAAAATTGTGAGGCGCAGCATCCCGCATGACACGAGATACTGCGCCCCGCTCGCATTACTTGCCCAGACTGTCCAGAGCCTTGGTGAAACGGCCGGCGTGCGATTTTTCCGCCCGCGCCAGCGTCTCAAACCACTCGGCGATTTCGGCAAAACCCTCGTCACGGGCTGTTTTGGCAAAGCCCGGGTACATCTGCGTGTACTCGTAGGTTTCGCCCTCGATCGCCGACTTCAAATTCTTGTCGGTCGAACCGACCGGCACGTTGGTCACCGGATCGCCGACCTCGGCCATGAAGTCGAAATGGCCGAACGCGTGGCCGGTTTCCCCCTCCGCCGTGTCGCGGAAGACGCCGGCGACGTCCGGATAGCCCTCAATGTCGGCTTTCCGGGCGAAATAGAGATAGCGCCGGTTGGCCTGCGATTCGCCGGCAAACCCTTCCTTCAGATGGTCTAACGTCTTCGTTCCATTCAACGGCTTACCCATGACGATCTTCCTCCCTTGGTCTTCCCGCGCGAACGGCGGGTTTCTGTTGATCACAGCGTCGGCAATAACCGTAAAATTCCACGCGATGGCGGATCACCCGATAGTGACGGCGTAAACGCGGCGGCGGCGCCAGCCGCTCCAGCGACGCGTCGTGAAAATCCTCGACCCGGTCGCAGACCAGACAGACCATGTGATGGTGCGCGCCGCTGTTGCCGTCGTAGCGCGTGTGCTGCCGGCCGGTCCGGATCACCTGGGCCAACCCGGCCTCGGTCAGCGCCTCCAGGGTTTGATAGACCGTGTTGCGGGAGAGCATCGGGTAGCGTCCCTTCACGCCCGCGTGGAGCTCCTCCGCGCTGGGGTGCGCCTCGCTGGCCGTGAGCGCCGCGTAGATCGCCAGCCGCTGCGGGGTGCATTTGAGCCCCCGCCCCTGCAGGCGCTTGGCCAGTTCTTCGTGTGTGAGCGTCTTCATAGTTAGGAATAATTACTATATAGTATATTTTCCTCTCATTTGTCAAGCCCTCATGTTCCGGCCCCCGCCGCGCCCCTCGACAAGCTCGGGGTGAACGGGCCGCCCTTGTGACGGGGCGGGGGACATGATAAAGTGCTGACTTGTTACCTCGGAGGCCGCCCATGCCGGAGCTGCGATCGATCCTCGTCGAGCACAAGACCTTCAAAGAAGAGACGCTGACGCTCGACAACCACATCTTCAAGAACTGCACGATCGAGCGCTGCACGATCTACTACAGCGGCGGCCCGTACGAGCTGATCGACACCCACATCACCGAATCGGAGCTGGTGCTCAACCAGCCCGCCCGCCAGATCTGGGCCGCCATCCAGATATTCAAGACCAAATCGCCCGGCTCCACGATCACCGGATAAGCAAAAATGGGGTCAGAGAACATTTTTTAACATTAAACGTTTCATTGACAAAAAATGTTCTCTGACCCCATTTTGCTCTATTGAGTCGGCGCATGGACCAACTCCAGCAGATTCTCGTCCGGATCGAGAAAATAGAGGCAATGATGGTCGCCCCAATCGATCGGGTCGTGAAACGGCACGCCCCGTTCGGTAAACATTTGATGCGAGGCCCAGAGCTCTTCCTTGGACACTAAGAACGCATGGTGGGCTTTTCCGCGGGGATCCCGCAACTGTTCCTTGCCCGCCGATGTTCTGGCGCGATTTTCAAACAGCGCAATCCGTTGCGGCCCGCAATCGAGCAGTAATTGATCCGGCAACCGCATGAAGATGCTCATGCCCAGCATCCCGACATAGAATTGCTCCGCCCGCCCCAGATCGCTCACTTCGATGCCCACGTGATCCATCTGCAAAATTTTCACGACGGCTCCGGGCGCGTGGCCCGCTTATACTCCGTGCGCAATTCCGACTGCAATCGGCCCATCCGATAGGCCTCGCGATTCACGAAGGCCGCATGCGCGGCCAGCGCGGGATGGACCGCCTCAACCTCCCGCCACATCTCCTGCACCAGGCGCCGGTAATCAGGATGGCCCTGCGGCATCGTGCGCAGCTCGGCGATATGATACAGCTCCCGCAAATTCACCGTCATCAGCCAGCGCACGCGATAAGCGAAGGGCACCACGTACTGCGCTTCCAGGGGAAAATCCCTGGCCAGCTCACGATACAGCGCGGCCGCCGCGTCCATGCCCCGTTGGAACTGATCGCCGAAACCGCACTCGGCCAGCTCCGGCGGCGCGTCATAGCCGTGCGCCGTTGTAAAGAGTTGCCGCTCCTGCGTCAGGAGCCGGTGGCGGTGTAGATCGCGATAGCTGCCGATATTGCAGCAGAGGTCGAACGTATAGCTGACCTGCTCCAGCGCCCGGCCCGGTTTGTCCCGCCGATGGCGCCGGCCCTTCAAGTACCGATCGAGAATCTCCTGTTTGTCGTCAGGCCCCATCCGTTGAAGCTGCGCGCGCAAATTGTCGAGCGATTGATGCGTATGAGGATACAAAATGGCGGCCAGCACCTTCTCTTCCGCCCTGGCGTCATAATCGACCAGCGTCGCCCCGAATGACGCGGGCGAGGGAACGGCCTCCAAGCGGCCGGCGATTTGCCGGACCGCCGCCGCCGATTGCTGCCAGTAGGGATTTGGCCGCGCCCGCTTCACAAACGAGGGAATCAGACCGTTCAATTCCCGGTGCATGGCGTCGGCCAGATTGCGCATTTCCGCCAGTGGGGAGGTATAGCTCTTATTCAACAAATGCTCGAAGGCCTGCCCGACGCCGAAGAGGCCGACGTTCGTTTTGGTCGCCATCGGCAGATAGCCGCGCAGCAGATCGCAGGCATGCGCCCGCACGGTCGAGCGATAGGCGCGCTCCACCGACTGCCGGTCTGCCGACTCGGTCAGTGTCGAATACCGCACCGGCTCACCGCTCTTCGGATGGGGAAACTCCATCGACTCGATCGGCATCACGCGTTCAACATGGGCCAGCATCGGCTCCATTTGGGCGGCGTAGGTGTCAAATAGTTGGGCCATGACGGCGCGGTAACGCTCGGAAAACGACGACGCCATGATCGTGGGCTCTTCGTACACCAGATAGCGTCCCTGCTCGTCCCTCCGGTCAAACCGGACGTACCGGGTCGATTTTTCCAGTGGCGCGATGCCGATCCTGGCATCTTCCAGTAGATTCGCCGCGACGTTCGAGATATTCTCGCAGGCCAGATGGGCTCCGCCGAGCTGCGCGACCGAATCGTCGCCGTAGCCGATCAGCACGCGCTCGTAAAATTCCCGGGCTTTCTTGAGCGCAGCGTCATCGTCCGGCGCCGCCGCGCCGTAGCCGTCCAGATTGCCGGCGAACTCCTCGAGAAAAACCTGGCGCAGACTTTTCGCCGACCGGCTGTACCGGGAAAAAAGCGCGCCGGCGACCTCCTGCGGTAATTTCAACCCGAAAATGTCGCGATCCAGGTTGGTAAAAAATGGCGCCAGGCGCCGCTGTTCTTCTGGAGTAAAGGAGGGGGAGTCCATGGCACGGGAATACGTGCTTCATTATAGGAAAATCGACGAATTGAGTAAAGTAGTTAAACGTGTGTAAAATAGCGCGGCCACATGACCTTCACCAGCGCGACCATCACCAAGGCAAGCCGGACCAACTTTTACTACGCGTTTTTCTTTCTGCCCCGGGCGCAACGGGACGCGCTCTACGCCGTCTATGCCTTCTCGCGCCTGGTGGACGACGCCGTCGATCAGGCGCCGTCGCCCTTGGTCGGGGCGCAGCAGATTCTGTACTGGCGAAAAGAGCTGGCCGAGATGTTCGCCGGCCGGCCGGCGCATCCCGTCACGACCCAACTGGCAACGGTGGTCGGGCAATTCCACATCCCCCGGCACTACTTCGAGCTGTTGATCGACGGGGTGGAGATGGATCTGTCGCGCCAGCGCTACGCCACGTTCGAACAGCTCTCCGACTATTGCTACCGGGTCGCCTCGGTCGTCGGCCTGATCTGCATCGAAATTTTCGGCTATCAAAACCCGGCCACCAGGGAGTATGCCGTGGCCCAGGGCATGGCCTTTCAGCTCACCAATATTTTGCGCGATATTAAAGTCGATGCGGCCAGAGGCCGCATCTATATTCCGAAAAACGAGCTGGCGCAATTCGGCTATTCGGAAGCGGAATTAATGGCCGGCCGTTACAACGAGGCGTTTGTCAGGCTGATGGCCTTCCAAGCCGACCGGGCAAACAGCTTTTACACAAAAGCGGCCCGCCTGCTGCCGGCCGAAGACCGGCCCAATATGCTCGCGTCGGAGGTAATGGGCGGGATTTACCGTCGAATTCTTGCCAAGATCGAGGAACGGAATTATAACGTCTTCGACGGTGTCGTCCGGCTCGGATCGGCGACAAAACTGATGATTGCCCTGCGGGTGTGGGCGAGGGAAAAACTGTAGGGGCGGGTTTGAAACCCGCCCCTACGAAAATTCCTACTCGCAGACGGCGCCGATGGAGGCCGACTGCACCAGGCGCGCATATTTGGCGAGCGCGCCCTTCGTAAAGCGCGGCTTGGGCGCTTTCCACTTCTTCAACCGGCGGCGGATTTCCTGCGGCGTCAATTCCACCTGCAACAGGCGCTTCGCCGCGTCGAGCTCGATCATGTCGCCGTTCTTGACGATGGCGATCGGCCCGCCCACCGCGGCTTCGGGCGCCACGTGGCCGGCCATCAGGCCGTGCGTCGCACCGGAGAAACGGCCATCGGTCAGCAGGGCCACCTTGTCGCCCAACCCCTCCCCGACCAGCGCCGCCGTCAGCGCCAGCATTTCGCGCATGCCCGGCCCGCCCTTGGGCCCCTCGTAACGAATCACCAC
>CAZJRH010000165.1:0-1690 GCA_964548215.1 uncultured Nitrospirota bacterium | reverse complement strand
CACCACGACTACATACGATCCCGGTATTCGCTCCGACCGCGGCGAATGCTCGACCGGCACAGCCGGCCCCGAAAATTCAGGACTGCGAAGAACAACAATGGAAAATCGTGACCCATGCCCCTCCCGGGAAGAGAATCGCAGCCGATGTTCTGCCAACATCTGGACACTGCGTCGGACAATTGCCAGACCCAGACCCATGCCTTGCCCTTGGCTCCGCCCGCGATCGGACACCTGATAAAACTCGGAAAAGATATCCTGTTGGAACTCCACTGGAATACCGATGCCGGAGTCCCATACCGCGATTTCGACCTGGTCATGCCGTACGATCTCTCCTAGCACCACGCCGCCTTTTTGGGTGTACTTGACGGCGTTGCTGACCAGATTGCGCAGCGAGCGGCCCAGCAAGACCAAATCGCTGCGCGCAAAAATTGGGCCGCATTGGCTAAGGCGCAACCGAAGATCAAGATTTTTCTGCCGGGCCACCGGCTCGAACTCCGCGTGAATCTGCTCCATCAGCCGGCTCAGATTGACATCGGTGATCTCCGGCTTCACCCCGCCGGCTTCGAGCTTGCTCAGATCGAGGATCGCATTGAACGACGCACTCATGGACTTGCACGAGTCTTCGATGGTTTCCGCCGCTCGACCTGCCGCCACCGAGTCGCCTCGCGCAATAGCCATGCGCAGATTGCCGACCCAAAGATTCAGCGCATGCATCGGTTGTCGCAAATCATGGCTGGCGGCCGCAAGAAAACGGGATTTGTCGAGACTGGCTCTTTCGGCGTGTTCTCTCGCCGCTTCGACTTGCGCATACAGCTGGCCGAGTTGTTCGCTCATTCGGTTCAAGCCCCCGGCCAAGGCGCCAAGCTCGTCGCGATTGGGGATGGCCACCGTCTGCGAAAAATCACCCTTCGCTATCTCGCTCATGCGCTTTTCCATCGCCCTGATCGGACCCAGCAGCGTCCAGGCAATCGTGTAACCGAGTGCCAGGGCCAGCACGCCGCTGATGACGGCGCAAACAATAACTGTCATCCGCGACCGGGAATAGGCCTGGTTCGCTGTTTCGATACCTCCCACAAGATCGGCCTCTGCCTTGTTGACCAGCTCATTGGTGAGGCGTTCCAGCCGATCGGCAAGGGGTGTTGCGACGCTCAGTTGCAGCTTTCGACCTTCCTCGTGCCGGCCTTCCCGAATGAGTTCCACGGCCTGCGTGACCAGCTTGATAAACGCCTCGAAGTCGTTGCGCACACGGCCCGCGACCTCGATCTCGTCTTGCGCCAGAAATTGCAGCCGATCGAGGTCGTAGCCGAATTGTTTCAGTTGCCGAAGCGTCGCTTCAAGCCGGCGAGTGTCCGGTTGCAGAATAGCGAAGCTCACACTGTAGAGCTGCGCGATCGTATTGTGGCTAAGCTGACGATAAGCGGCAATCTTGCGTTGCAGTTGAACCATCTGCTCGGCGCGTTGCTGCATTTCGGTCAGTGCGTTCAATCCCACTGCCGCCGCGCTCAGCAGCAAAAGTGCGATCAGCAGGAAGGCCGCCAGCAGCTTGGTATAAATCGTGGCGTTGACGCCGGCCACCCAGCGCGGTAGCCAGGCGATCATGCGCTGTCAGTAACACACCGCGTCGGCATGATTGGCCCGACTAACACCGGCCCCCATCCTTACCTTCCCCCGCAAGCAGGGGAAGGGGTCT
>CAZJRH010000164.1:0-8218 GCA_964548215.1 uncultured Nitrospirota bacterium | reverse complement strand
GCCGCCCTTCAGGTCCACGGCGGGGAAAATCATCATGCGCTGTCCGCTGGTCAGGCCGTCCATCTTATTGGGCCGGGGCGTCCGCGGGTTGCGGGCGCGGCAATGTTTTAATCAATTCATCAACGGCATACGCGGCCAATTCCTCGGCCGTGAGCCACCGCGTTCCCCGCTTGAAATAGAGCGGCAGGGTTCTGATCTCTTCCGTCAGGGATTGCTGGGTTTCGTGATAGCTGCCGTGCCAGATCGTCTGGCCGTCGCGGGCCCGGGTCAACCACAGCTCGATGCCCACCGCGGCGGGCCGCTGAACACCGACGTGACTGCCTTCCCGCTCACGAAAATCGGTGATGACGCCGCGCAGCACCGCATCGGCCTTCAACGCCCGGGCCAACGCCTGCAGTTCCGTGAACGAGGAGGGCGGCCCGGCGAAGCGGGCCAGCTCCTGCTCGACCAGCAATCGGGGCGTCAATTCGTATGGTGTCTGTTGCTGAAGCGCCTGGTAGAGGCGTTCGGTGACCATCGTCTCGGCGCCCAGCCCGATCTGTCCCGTGCGATAGGCGTCGGATTTCGGGTCGCCGGCCGGCACGAGGGTCAGCACGGCGATCTTCGCCGACGGGGGCAACGCGGCGCCAGGGGTCAGCTCGCTGTGCAGATAGCGGGGCGCGCAGGCGCACAACACGACCAGCGCGATCATTGAAGTCAGGGGGAGATGCCTCCTCCCTGCCTGCCGGCAGGCAGGTCCCCCTGATCCCTCTTCATCGCCCATACGTGATTCGGTCATGACTCGCATGTCAAATCGATGCTCGGTTTTATTGTTGCGTCCCAAACGCCCGCAGCAGCGCCAGGCCCGCCGCCTGACTTTTTTCCGGGTGAAACTGGCAGGCGAAGATATTGTCCTGCTGAATGCTCGAGACAAAATCGATGCCGTAGTGCGTCGTCGTGGCCACCACCGAGCGATCTTCTGGCGCGACGTAGTAGGAGTGGACAAAATAGAAATGGGCCGAATCCGGCACCTGGGCCAGCAGCGACAGCGGTTTGACGCGGGCCAGCCGGTTCCAGCCCATGTGGGGAATTTTCAGCGAGCCGGACGCAAACGCAAAGCGGAGCACGCGCCCCTTCAGGATCGCGAGCCCCGGGTGAGAGCCGAACTCCTCACTCTCGGTAAAGAGCAGTTGCAATCCCAGGCAGACGCCCAAAAAAGGCTTGCCGGCGCGGATCGCCCCTCGGATCGGATCGATCAGCCCGAACTGCTCCAGGTTGCGCATGCAATCGGGAAAGGCGCCCACGCCCGGCAGCACCACGTGCGAGGCATCGGCGATGGCCGCCGGCGACCGGGTCACGGCGGCCTGATGGCCGACCCGCTCGAAGGCCTTCTGAATACTCCGTAAATTCCCCATCCCGTAATCGATGATGGAAATCATGGTGATCGTCGCTCATGAGACTGCGCCTGCACGCTCGTCAGGCGAGCAGTCCCTTCGTTGATGGCACGCCGCGCCCCTCCCGGCGGACCGCCTGGGCCAGCGCGCGTCCGAACGCCTTGAAGATCGCCTCCAGCAGATGGTGCGGATCCTCGCCATAGGGCGCGTTGATGTGCAACGTCAGGCCGCTCACGCTCGTGAGCGACCGGAAAAAGTGCTCGATCAGGCCGGTGTCGAATGCCAGGATCTTTTTGCGCCGGGGCGGCGCCACACGATAGACCAGATAGGGGCGCCCGCAGACGTCCACCGTCACCATCGCCAGCGCATCGTCCATCGGGACGGAGGACAATCCGAAGCGCGCGATGCCGCGCTTGTCGCCGACGCAGCGGGCGATCGTCTCGCCCAGCACCAGGCCGATATCCTCCACCGTGTGGTGGTGATCGACATCGGTATCGCCGCGCGCCGTCAGCGCCAGATCAAATCCGCCGTGCTTGGAAAAGGCCGACAGCATATGGTCGAGAAACGGCAGCGTCGTCGAAATCTTACCGCGCCCCTGCCCCTCCAGCGTGAGCGTGGCGGAGATCTGGGTCTCCTTGGTCTCCCGGCGCACGCTGGCCGTGCGGGCGCCGGTCGGCTTCGCGCCTTTAGCCCCGCGGCCTGATCGTTTCATGCCCCGTTGAGGGGCCATGTCAGCCTCGGAGGCGGACTTCCACCGCCCGCGCGTGCGCATCCAGCCCCTCGACGCCCGCGATCCGGACGATGTGGTCGCGCGCCCGGATCAACTCCTCCTGCGAATAGCCGATCAGGTTCGTGCGCTTCACAAAATCGTCCACGGACAGAGGCGAGAAGAAGCGGGCCGTGCCGCCGGTGGGCAGCACATGGTTGGGGCCGGCGATATAATCGCCGACCGCCTCGGGCGTGAAGTGGCCCAGAAAAACGGCGCCGACGTGATTGAGCCGGGGCACCAGCTCGAAGGGTTTCTTGACCGCCAGGCCCAGGTGTTCGGGCGCAATCGCGTTGGCCACAACCGCGGCCTCCTCCAGGTCCTTGACGAGGATGGCCACGCCGTGCCGCTTGATCGCGGCTGCGGCGATGGCGCGCCGGCTCAGGGTCTTGAGCTGCTGCTTCAGCTCCCGTTGCGTCTTGCGGATCACGTCGCGCAGCGGCGTGATCAGGAAGAGCCACGCCTCCTGGTCATGCTCGGCCTGCGCCAGCAGATCGGCCGCGATGAAGGCGGGGTTGGCCGTCTGATCGGCGATGACGAGCACTTCGCTGGGACCCGCCACCATGTCGATGTCGACCGTGCCGTAGACCAGTTGCTTGGCCGCGGCCACGTAGCGGTTGCCGGGCCCGACGATCTTGTCCACCCGCGGAATCGTCTTGGTGCCGTAGGCCAGCGCGCCGATCGCGTGGGCGCCGCCGACTTTGTAGATTTCCTTCACGCCGGCCAGATCGGCCGCCACCAGCAGATAGGGGTTCACGGCGCCGTCGCGCACCGGCGTGCACATCACGATCTGCCGCACGCCCGCGATGCGGGCCGGCAGCGCGTTCATCAGCACGGACGATGGATAGGCCGCGGTGCCGCCGGGCACATAGATGCCGACACGATCGAGCGGGCGCACCTGCAGGCCGAGCGTGATGCCGCCGCTGGTGAACGACCAGGAGCCGGAGTGCTGCTTCTGGTGGAACGCGGTGATCCGCTCCGCCGCGTAGCGCAGGCTCTCGACGACGGCCGGGTCGGCCTGCCGGTAGGCCTCCTCGACTTCCTTTTCATTGACGCGGAGATTCTTGACCGACAACTTGGCCTTGTCGAATCGCTTTGCAAACCGGATCACGGCCGCGTCGCCGCCGCGGCGCACCGCTTCCAGGATTGGCGCCACCGAGCGATCCACCCCCTTGTCAACGAGCGCAAACCGTCGCGAGAGCACTTCCAGTTTCGATGCGAATCCCCGTTGGGACGACCGCAGCAATTGCATCATCGGCGCCACCCGATTCCGGCCCCGGCCATTCGTCCTTCTGTGTCACTCATCATCGCTCCTCCGTGCGCCGCTCTTCATCCGCCTACCTGTTCCATCAGTTGCTGGATGATGCGTTGCACCTGCTGATATTTGGTTTTCAAACTGGCCCGATTCACGATCAACCGCGCCGTCGACCGCGCCAACTCCTCGACTTCCACCAGATGATGGGCCCGGAGCGTGGCGCCGGTATCGACGATGTCCACGATCTGGTCGGCCAACCCGACCAACGGGGCCAGCTCGATCGTCCCCGACAACTTGATGATTTCCACCGGCAGCCCTTTTTTCAAAAAATAGCGCTCCGTCAGGTTCGGATACTTCGTCGCCACCCGCCGGGTCGCCCATCCACTCTTGGCCGCGCCGGCCGCGCCGTTCGGTCCCGCCAGTACGATCCGGCAGGGGCCGAACCGCAGGTCCAGCGGCTCATAGACCGCCGACCCCTGCTCAAGCAGCCGATCCTTGCCCACCACGCCCAAATCGGCCGCCCCATATTCCACGTAGGTGGCGACATCGACGTCCCGCACGATCACCAGTTGCACACCGGCCTCCTTCACCTCGAAGGACAATTGCCGGGTTTCGGGGGCCAGCGCGGGGTGGCTCAGGCCGATCTTCCCGAACAGGGCGATCGAAGACGACAACAACCGCCCCTTGGGTAGCGCGATCGTGACCAGGACGCTCATGCTCCGGCGCCCGCCCCGGACGCGCCCCCGCCGGCCACCCGCTGAATCGATGCGCCGACGGCCTGCAATTTTTCCACCATCCGTTCATAGCCGCGATCCAGGTGATAGACGCGTTGAATGCGGGTCTCGCCCTCGGCCACCAGCCCGGCCAGCACCAGCCCGGCGCTGGCCCGCAGATCGGAGGCCATCACGGGCGCGCCGCTCAATTGCTCCACCCCCTGCACCTTCGCGTGCACGCCCTGCACCTGGATGAGCGCGCCCATCCGCTGCAGCTCCGCCACGTGGGTCAGCCGCTGCTCGAACACCAATTCGCTGATCAGACTCTGTCCCTTCGCCACCGCCATCAAGGCCATGAATTGCGCCTGCATATCGGTGGGAAAACCCGGATAGGGTGCGGTGGTCATGTCCACGGCCGTCGGCCGGGAGGGCCCCTCGACGATCACCCGGTCGGCCCGCTCCTGCAGCCGCACGCCGGCGGCCTGTAATTTTTGGGTCAACGCCGTCAGGTGGGCCGGCTGGCAGCCGCGCACCGTCAGGCGGCCCCGCGTGATGGCGCCCGCGATCAGGTAGGTCCCCGCTTCGATTCGGTCGGGAATGATCGCATGCCGGTGCGCTCCATCGGCGAGCTGCTCCACCCCCTCGATCGTGATCCGGCGGCCGCCCGCGCCGCTGATGCGCGCGCCCCGCTGATTCAAGAAGACCGCCAGGTCGGCCACCTCCGGCTCGCACGCCGCGTTGTCCAGCACGGTCGTGCCCTGCGCCAGCGTGGCGGCCATCATCAGATTTTCCGTGCCCGTCACCGTCGGCTGATCGAAGACGATTGTGGCGCCGCGCAGGCGGCTGGCTTTCGCCTCGATGTAGCCGTGGGCGATCGTAATCTCGGCGCCCATCTGGCGCAGGCCCATCAGATGCAGATTGACCGGCCGGGCGCCAATGGCGCAGCCGCCGGGCAGCGAGACCCTGGCTTGGCCCCACCGGGCGACCAGCGGCCCGAGGACCATGATCGAGGCCCGCATCGTTTTCACGAGTTCATACGCCGCTTCGCACCGCTGAATGCCGCGCACGGAGAGCAGCAGCCGATCGCCCTCCCAGCGCGCTTCGGCGCCCAAGCGCCGCAGCAGCTCCGCCATGGTGTGGATGTCGACGACGCGGGGGATGTTCGACAACTCATAATCGCCGTCGCCCAGCAACACCGACGCCATGACCGGCAGCGCGGCGTTTTTCGCCCCGCTCGCCGTCACCTCGCCCTCCAGCGGTCGTCCGCCGCGTATGATTATTTGGTCCATCGAGACAACTCCACCACCCGGTCGATTCCCGCCAGATCGGGCACGACCGCCCGCATGGTCCACCCGTAAGCCCGCGCCATGGCCGCCACCCGCGGCGATTGCCCCGCGCCGATCTCCAGCATCAGCCGCCCGCGCGACGACAACACAGGGCCCGCCGTCTGCAGCAGCCGTTCAATCAGCGTCAGGCCGTCCAACCCGCCATCAAGCGCGGCCCTCGGCTCCCAATCGCGCACATGCGGCTCCAACCCGGCGATAGCCGCAGTCGGCACATAGGGGAGATTGGCTGCGATAAGATCGACGGATGCCTTCATGCCGACGGCCTCGCACAAATCGCCTCGCATCAACCGGACGCGCGCGCCCAGCCCGTGGTTGACCACGTTGCGCCGGGCCACGGCCAGCGCCTGGGCTGAGGAATCAATGGCCAGGCCGACGGCCGCCTCGACGGCGCGCGCCAGCGCGATCGCCACGCAGCCGCTGCCCGTGCCCACGTCGATAAAGCGCGGCGCCTTCACTGTCAGCAAATGAGCCGCGGCGTGCCGCGCCAGCAATTCCGTTTCCGGTCTGGGAATCAGGACGCCGGGCGCCACGTCAATCGTCAGATCATCAAATTCCACCCACCCGCGCACATAGTGCAGCGGCTCGCCGCCCGAGCGCCGGCGTATTGCCTCGGAAAAACGCGCGACCATTGGCGGCGCAAGCCCATCATCCGGATGGCAGTAGAGATCCAGGCGGCGCCGGCTCAACAGATCCGCCAGCAGCAATTCGGCCTCAAGTCGCGCATCGGCGGCGCCGGCCTCGGCCAGTAGCGCCGCAGCCCGTTTCAAGGCCGTGCCGACGGTCCACTGCGCCGGCGGCGCGGCGGCGGACAGGCTCATCGACGCCCTCCGTTGGGCGCTGACGACTCGAGCTCCAGCTGCTTCTTCTGCTCCGCAGCCGCCAGCCCGTCCAGTAATTCGTCCAGATCACCGTCCATCACCTCCGCCAGGCGGCGCAGTGTCATACCGATCCGGTGATCCGTCATCCGATTCTGCGGAAAATTGTACGTGCGGATTTTTTCGCTTCGGTCGCCGCTCCCGATCTGCATCCGTCGATCCTTGGCGATTTCCGCGTCCTGGGTCGCCTGCGCCGTTTCCAGCAATCGCGCGCGCAGCACGCGCATCGCCTTGGCCTTGTTCTTGATCTGCGACCGCTCGTCCTGGCAGGTCACCACCACCCCCGTCGGCAGATGGGTGATCCGCACGGCGGAATGCGTGGTGTTGACGCCCTGGCCGCCCGGTCCGGAGGCGCAATAGGTGTCGACGCGCAGTTCATTCGGATCGATCTGCAGCTCGACCTCCTCGACCTCCGGCAGCACGGCGACGGTGACCGTCGAGGTGTGGATGCGCCCGGAGGCTTCCGTCTCGGGCACCCGCTGCACCCGGTGCACGCCGCTTTCAAATTTGAGCCGGCTGAACACGCCCCGGCCCTCGACCGAGATGACGACTTCCTTGAAACCGCCCAGCCCCGTGGGGCTCGACGACATCAGCTCGACGCGCCACTTCCGGGGCTCCGCATATTTGGTGTACATGCGCATCAGTTCGGCCGCGAAGAGCGCCGCCTCCTCGCCGCCGGTGCCGGCGCGAATCTCGATCAGCACGTTCTTCTGGTCGCGGGGATCCTTGGGCAGCAGCAGCGCCGTCAGCTCCGCTTCCAGACCGGCCTGCTGCCGACGGAGTTGCTCCAGCTCCTGCGCGGCCAGCCGCTGCAGCTCCGCGTCGGTTTCCCCCTCGCGCGCCAGGGGCTCGGTTTCCTCGATCGTCCGCTGGAGCCGCCGCCACGCGTTGTAACGACCGACGACCTCGGTCAAGGTGGCCCGCTCCTTGGCATAGCGCTGCACCCGATCCGGATCGGTGAACACTTCCGGTTCGGCCAGCCATTGGCCCAATTCCTGATAGCGGCGGCTGATCGCTTCCAGCCGCTGGGCCAGCGCCGTGCTATTGACCATCGGCGTCCGCGCTCCTGGTTACTTGCGTCGGACCGGGGGTTTTTTCGCGTACTTCTTGCGGAACCGTTCGACCCGGCCCTCGGTATCGATAATCTTCTGGGTGCCGGTGAAGAAGGGGTGGCATGCCGAGCAAATTTCCACCCGGATCTCCTTGAGCGTCGAGCGGGTGGCCATCACGCTACCGCAGGCGCACGTGATCGTGGCTTCCTGGTAGGTGGGATGCAATCCTGCCTTCATGATCAAACCTCCGTGGTTATCATCAGTTCTCCTGCGCTCTCCGGTGTGGAAAAGAAAAGACGGGCAGCTTGGAGGCGCAGCCCATCTGCCGCCACACCGCCAAAGCGCACGAATCCCCCGGTGAGAATCACCTAATATATCAAATTGTTCGCGCTGAGGGAAGGGCAACGTCTCCGAGGCCGGAGACGGGAAGGCTCTCGGTTTTCTTGTAAATCCCCTTATTTATTCATGGATTCGAGGAATTCCTTGTTCGACTTGGTGCCCCGCATCTTGTCTAGAAGAAATTCCATGCTTTCGACGGGACTGAGCGTGCTGAGCACCTTTCGAAGGATCCATATCTTGTTCAAGTCGTCCTTTTCGACCAGGAGCTCTTCCTTCCGGGTGCCCGACAGGTTGATCTCAATCGATGGGAATATCCGCTTGTCGGCCAATTTGCGTTCCAAGTGCACTTCCATATTGCCGGTGCCCTTGAACTCCTCGAAGATCACGTCGTCCATCCGGCTGCCGGTGTCAATCAGCGCCGTCGCCATGATCGTCAGGCTGCCGCCGTTTTCGATATTGCGGGCGGTGCCGAAGAACCTCTTGGGCCGCTGCAGCGCGT
>CAZJRH010000163.1:0-15324 GCA_964548215.1 uncultured Nitrospirota bacterium | reverse complement strand
CGTCGCCCAGGCTGAACGACACGTCGTAGGCTTTCATAATCTCACAGATGTCCTCAAAGTGCGTGTAGAGGAAATTTTCCTCGTGATGAGCCAGGCACCACTTCGCCATGATCGACCCGCCGCGCGAGACGATGCCGGTGAGCCGCCTGGCCGTCATCGGCACGTAGCGCAGCAGCACGCCGGCGTGGATCGTGAAGTAATCGACCCCCTGCTCGGCCTGCTCGATCAGCGTGTCGCGGAAGAGTTCCCAGGTCAATTCCTCGGCCTTGCCATTGACCTTCTCGAGCGCCTGGTAGATCGGCACCGTCCCGATCGGCACGGGCGAGTTGCGGATGATCCATTCCCGCGTCTCGTGAATGTTTTTTCCCGTCGACAAATCCATCACGGTGTCGGAGCCCCAGCGGATGGACCAGATCATTTTTTCGACTTCTTCATCGATCGAGGAGGTGACGGCGGAGTTGCCGATGTTGGCGTTGATCTTGACCAGGAAATTCCGGCCGATGATCATCGGCTCCAACTCGGGATGATTGATGTTGGCGGGAATGATCGCCCGGCCGCGCGCAACTTCCTCGCGCACGAACTCGGGCGTGATCGCCGCGGGAAGGCTCGCGCCCCACGACTGGCCCGGATGCTGCGGCGTTCCCTTTCCGTTGGTCCGCATCCCGTCCCGCAGCATTTCCCGGGTCTGGGTCTCGCGGATCGCGATATATTCCATCTCCGGGGTGATCATCCCCTTCAGGGCATAGTGCATCTGGCTGACGTTGTGACCGGCTTTGGCCTTGAGCGGCTTGCGTATGTGTTGGAACCGGAGAGAATCGAGCTCTCGATCCGCGGCACGCTTGCGGCCGTAGTCGGAGCTGATATCCGGCAGTTGGTCCACATCGCCCCGTCCAAGAATCCAGTCGCGCCGTAAAGGCGCCAACCCTTTGCGGATATCGATGGCCACGGCGGGGTCGGTGTAGGGGCCGGAGGTGTCATAGACGACCACCGGCGGATTCTCCTCCACCGGCACCATCGAGCCGTTCTGCCGCGCCTGCGTCGGCGTCAGCGTGACCTCCCGCATCCCCACCTGCACGCCGGGCTGAACGCCCTTCACGTAGACTTTGTGCGACGCCGGGAACGGCTGAAGCGATAAGCCGCTCTGCTGGCTCTCCTTGTCGGCCCCGTTTCCAGCATGGGATCCATTCACCGTCTTCGCCATGGCCTCACGTCCTTTCTCGCTGCGCACTAAAACAACATCGTGGCCCCTCGCCTAGGGGCTCGGTGCGAAATTGGTACTAACATCGGACATTGCACCTCACGTTCGTTCGGTGCGAATAAAAAAACCGCACCAGAACAACGGGTGCGGTTTTTTTATTCGTCCGCATCCCTTCGCTGGCATGAACCAGATCAGGTTCCACGGGTTGCTCCAGCTCTGCTTGCCGAAGCTCTCAGCCCCTTTCGGGACACCCCTGGCGGATCAAGAACAAACCAATTGTAAATCGGCCAATTCGCGATTGTCAAGGCGATGACTAAAAGCTGTTGCCGGACGTAAAATAGACTTGCGTCTCCCCATCCTCGTCCAATCCCCTTGCCACGCCCAGCCGTAACCGCATCGACAGGAGGTGGCCAAACACCATATCCAACTTCGTCTCCACTCCGGCGCCTCGTCGGAAATCAGCCCACCTCGTTTCATCATCCCAGGCATGACCCATGTCAAAAAAAACGGCGGCATGCACCCGTTTGAAAAAAAATGGCCAGGTTTGAATGCCCCGCTCAATATTCTTGAGGGGAAGGCGATATTCAAGGCTCCCCACTGCCGCTTTTTGGCCACGAGCCACCCCCAAGGGATAGCCCCGCAGGAAGAACTCCGCCTGCTCCGGGCGCATCAACTCCTCCGTCAGGGAAGAGCCGCCGACATGGTACGTCCGCTGTTCAAGACGATCCCCCCTCGCCATGGCTCCAACCACACGAGCCGCCAGCACATGATGCTGCCAGAACAGCTTGATGTATTCCTGCCAACTTGCCAGATATCGATGCTGATCGAAATCACTTCCGAGATGGTGGTCATACCGTAGATAGTTGAGCAACACACGCCGTCCATCTTCGCGGCTGACAGAAAATGGATACTCCCGGGCCGACTGAACCAGCGCGGACACCATCGCGCCGCTGAGATTTCCCTCCTCCGGAGGAATGGCGCCGACCGGAATATCCTTCAGCCCATGAAACCATTCGGCGCGATAGCCCACGGCCACGGAATAAGCTCGCCGAAGCCTGATATGCGACAGCGTCATATTTGCATCGAATCGTTGAAGACGCTCCCAGTAGTCCTGCTCACCGGCGAACAGATTTTGATACTCCACCGCATGGTCTGAAATCCCGACATGCAATGTTGGGAAGAACACATCGTTCACGTATTGCAGAGAGTACGCAGCGCGATCGCTTTCGAATCCATAGAGGGCAATCAGATCAAATTTGTGCCGGCCCAGGAGGTCCATCCCACCCGTCCAGACCCCGACCTGCGTCCCGGATTCGTCCACCCCCAGCAATGGCCCCCAAAACCGCGGGCGAACGGTCTCCCACGCTGAATAGGGCTCGGCAGGAGCGGCCGGCATCACCTCCGGTGGCGCGGATGGCTCCTCCGGAGACGGAGCGCCGGTCGACACCGGTGTCCATTCCGCAGGATTCCACGCCATCCGAGACAGATCAAACCCCCGACTGGTATACGAAGAAAAAATCAATTCCTGGCGTGCCGGAACAACTTCGGGCGTGAACGCTCCCCCCAAAACATTCGTCACCTGGAACAGCTCCGCGGTCTCGACGCCATACGCATAAATATTATAGATGCCCGTGCGGTCCGAGGAAAACAAGAGCTGTGTCCCGTCCGATGACCACGCCGGATAGAGGTCCGCAGCGCGATCCATCAGCACGGGGATGGTTCGTTGAGCGCGCATGTCAAGAATGTAGAGACCCTGCGCACCCCGACGCCACGCGCTGACCGCCACAAAGTCCCCATCGGGCGACCAGCGGGGATGGCTGAACATCGCGGCCTCGTCAACCCAATCGAGGACTTCCTGTTCACCCGTTTTGAGATCGTAGATCACCAGGCGCTGTTCACCCAATCGGTTCTCCACGCAGATCAACCGACTCCCAGCCGGATGGAAATCAGGGTCCAGCAGGCGCGCTCCGCGGGTCAAGCGTTTGACGCTGTCCCTTTCCAGATCATAGAGGTAGAGATCGCTATAGACCGAATAGTTCCGGTAGACCTCGAGCTGCGAGAAGGCGACGAAGCGGCCATCCCGCGACCAGGAGGCCGCATAGCCCCAGTTTCGGCGAGTCAACTGATGATCGTCGCCATTGCGGAGATCCATCACGCGTAAGGCCGGGTAGTCATGAGGATTCACGCTCGTGTAGACCGCCCGCTGCCCATCAGGACTTGCCCTCGGCCCAAGATTATAATCCCCGCGATGGGTCAGTGGAGCGCCCTGGGTCATGCCTACTGTTTCCACCTGCTCCCGTTGCGCACGGTACCGCTCGGTCAGCTCATTCTGCCATTGCTGCCACAGGCTGATGTATGACTGACCCAGGATTTGCTTCGCGGTGCTATCGATGAAAAACGGGATCGCGTTGTTACTGTACTCAAGACTCAGTTCCTTCAGCACGTGTTCCCCAAACCTGCGCGCCAAGTAGTCATAAAACCGGGCCCCAAAAAGATATTGAATTTGATTGTCCGGCCACGTCTCCCGACCACCAGCCTGATCAAGAGCAGGGAATCGGTCTTCCAAGATGGCCATCCGGAGGATCATCTCCGTGTAGGCATTGTCCCGCCGATCGCTCACACCGGTGGCTGTTTCTTCATATGTCGCCAGCCCCTCGATGAGCCAGCCCGGCTGAAAGATATTCGGGATGGCGCTGTTCAACACGAACAGGGGCAACGGTTGCCGCCCAAAGATCGCGCGCATGACGGAGGTAAATCCCCCATGCATGTCCAGTTGCAGGATATGCACATACTCATGGGTGATCACCTGGCGAAGCCAATCATCAAACCCCACCAAAAACGGCAACGGGCTTGCCGGAGGCGGCGTGAGGCTGACGTAGATCGCATTGTTTGGAAACGGCGTTGCCATGCCGTTCGCAATATCCTGATGGTCGCTGACGACCAGGTGCGTGGGCTCGGCGGGCTTCCAGCCGAGCTTGGGAACAAGCGTCGCGTGGGCCTCCTCCGCGATCTGCGCAGCCTTCTGCGCCCACACCTCTTCTCCCTGGTGAAAGTAGATCCGAAAATGCGGGGTCGTGATGACTTGCCACTGGAGCGACGGATCAAATTTCGGGCCGTCCAGCATAGTGAGGGCGCATCCTGAGCAGAGGAACACGCACAGGAGGAGGGCGACGCGCCACCCACACAAGGTCGTTGTGCTAGGGGGTAGTTTCAGGAGTGCCGGACGCAGCGGGAGGGGCTGTGCTGGGCGCAGCAGGGGGGGCTGCTTTGGGAGCAGCGGTAATATCTATGGCTCCGATGATCCTGCTGGCCACATGTGCCCCGTAATTGGAAGAAGCCTTCGCAATGAACTCATCTGTCACATCAGTATCATATGAAATAAAGTAAATTCCCCCGATCAGCGCAATGGCGCCAACCTCCAACCAAGAGATCTCTGTCCATGTTCGATCAAATTCCGCTTGCCGGAATTTATAGCGAGTTTGAACCGTGATCATTTGTGATTGGCCGTCGCTGAGGCGCATCACATTGGCTGCCGTCTCTATGTCAGCAATATAGCCATAGCCCCAAATCGCCGGTGCCCAGATTAAAAACCCTGGAAAGTTCACGAAAAAATTGCTGCCGCGGCCAGAATATCGAGGGGTGATGGTAATTGCCGCGACCGCATCGACCTGCCCTTGATGCATCGCCTGGCTATAGGGGTAAATGATCTTCTCAAAATTACCGCTTTGCTGCAACGCAACCACGATGGCCCTGATATACTTGCTATTTTGCATATGAGTATCGTTCGGCGAGGTTACCCCAAGCTTTATGGGTTGCGGCCGCGGCGGCATTGCAGGGGTAAAGAATTCATCCTCATTAGTGATGCGGAGCGCATGGGTACAACCCATAGCGATGAAAAAACTCACGATAACAGCAAGGGACAACAACGACCTTTTCATGGAGACCCTCCATAAGTTTGCCAACCGATTTGAGAGGCTAAGCCCACTCATCTAATGCCGATTATAATGCCGATTAATTTGCTTTGTCAAGAGAATTGTTCTCAAGAGAATTGTTCTAACGAACGTCGCGTCAGAGGCAGATTATAACTTTCTGAAAACACTATCTAACTTGCCATTCAAACACCTCATTTACATCACTAAACGACCCGCCGGGCTTGGGGCCTCCGGCGATCACGTAGACCCGTTCCCCGACCGCCGCCGCGCCCAGGCCGTGACGGGCCGTGGGCATCGGGGCCAGGGAGACCCATCGGTCCGCCACCGGGCCATAGACCTCGTTTTCATGAAAGGTGCCCGACGGCGCCTCGCCGCCAACGACCAGCACGTGGCGGCCCAACGCCACCGCGGCAATCCCACTGCGGGGCGTGGGCATCGACGCGCCGGATCTCCATTCCTTCGTCTGAAGATTAAAAACTTCGACAGTGCCAAGATTCTCGGCGTAGGACGATTTCAACCGACCGCCGGCCGTCACCAACAGATCGCCCACGATCGCCGCCCCCAGATGATCGCGCGGGGTGGGCATCGGCGGCAGGGCGCTCCAACGATCGGTCGCGGGATCGTAGACCTCCAGCGTGCCGGTATTGTCTTTGCCCTCGCCCAGTCCTCCGACAGCGTAGAGCAGCCCGTCGCGCTGAGCCACCGCCAACCCTCCGCGCTTGGTCGGCATCGGGCTTCTTGATCGCCAGCGATCGGTCGCCGGGTCATATTCATAGACGGTGTTGACGGGCGTCCAGGAGAAGGTGCCGCCAAACCCGCCGATCACATAGAGTTTGTCGCCGACCGCGCCGATGCCGACATGATGGAGCGAGGCCGGCATCGCCCGCTTCGTCTCCCAGCGATCAGCAACGGTGTCGTACACGTCCAGGCGGCCGGTCGCACCCAACATGGTAAAACCGCCCACGACGTAGATCTTCGAGCCGATGGCGGCGGCCGCCACCTCCGTCCGCTTGGACGGCGCCGGCGCCTTCGTCTCCCAGCGGCCGAGAGGCGCGTCTGCGGCAAAGGCCAGCGTGCCAACGAAGAGCAGCGCTGCCACCGCCGTCCGGCATACAACCAACATAAAGGCTCCCCTCACCCCTCCCTCTCCCCCAAGGGGAGAGGGAGACTGAAAACCAGACAGGGATTGAAATGGTTTTTAGGAACCGCCGATAAACTGATCGACCGAGATTGCCGGCATGGTCAGAAACTGCACCGTCCCGCGCGCGCCGAGTTCCAGTGAAATTTTGGCGATGGCCTGATTATCCTTCGCCTCAACCACATTCACAAAATCATACGGTCCCAACACGGCGTATTGCGCCAAGACCTTGGCGCCCATCGATTCGATCTCTTTATTGACTTCCTTGATCCGGTTCGGATGCAGTTTGACCGTCTTCCGTCCCTCGTCCGTGAGCGTGCTCAGCATGATATAGGTCGCCATGAGATGCCTCCTGTGTGCGAAGTGGAATGGCGCCATCTTACGCCTCTGCGTGCGCAATTGACAAGCGGCCCGGATTCGCGCTATTCTGGCCGCATATCAGAGACATATTGGGATTATTGATTTTTCAGCGCGCATCAATCTGATGACTCTCATCAAGGAGGAAATGCCCATGACACAACGGTTACTGATCATGCTCATTGCCGCGATCTTCGCCGCGCACGCGGGAGTCGCCTTTGCCGGAATTGCAGACGAGGGCCCGGGCTGCGGCCTGGGCAAGGTCGCCTGGCAGGATGCCGACAATACCGATACCGTCGGCGCGCAGCTACTCATTTCCACGACGAACAACACGATCCTGCCCTGGCAGGCCTTCGGCATCACCACCGGGACACTCGGATGCAGAAATAACGGCAGAGTGTGGTCCGAGTACAAATTGAACGCCTTTGCCAGCATCAATTTCGACACGCTCTCGCAGGAAATGGCGCAGGGCCGCGGCGAGTATCTGGCCTCACTCGCCACGCTCATGGGCGTTCCCAAAGAGGACCAGGCCGAGTTCTTCGCCCTCGCTCAGGATAAATATGTCAGCCTCCTTGAGCGCGGACAAGAGTCCCCCGCGGCGGTGGTGACGGCGCTTCGCGATGCAATGGCCGAGCACCCGGTGCTGGCCAGGCTCTCCGTCACCCGATAAACCCAATCTCTCTTGATGAACAAGCTCCCGACGCGTCGATGGGTCGGGAGCTTTTTTTTCGTCATGCTCACGGCCTTGACGACGCCCGCCGCCGCAGACGGCGCCAGTGACCAGGACTACCTGACCGACCTGATTCATCGGGCGAGCGCGGACAAGCTGTCGGGCGAGCGGTTCTGGCATCTGCTGCTTCATTATCGAAAAACGGCGTGGGGCGGATACTGGAGCGAGGCCGATGCCCCGGAGTTCTTCCTCGCGCCGAACGGGAAGACGAATCCACAGGCCGAACTCGACGCCACAATCGAACGATTCTTTTCCGACGATCTGATCGGACCGGCCCGCCAGCCGGCGCAGTGCGCCTTTATTGCCCGCTATCACTGGTTGAAGGAGCGGTTGTCGTTCGACGACGCCCGTCTCCCGCCTCACGCCTGCGAGGCGTTCGACGGCTGGTACGCCGAACTCGACCCCGAGTCCGTCACGCTGATTTTTGCCTCTGCCTTCATGAACAATCCCCCCTCGATGTTCGGCCACACGCTGCTGCGGATCGATCAAACGGGCCAGACCGAAGAGACCCGCCTCCTGGCCTACACCATCAATTACGCCGCCGACGTGCCGGCCGACGCGGGCTTCACTTTTCCCATCCGAGGCATCTTCGGTGGGCTGAAGGGATACTTTTCCACCATCCCCTACTACATGAAGGTCAAAGAGTACCGGGATATCGATCAACGGGATATCTGGGAATATCGGCTCAATTTCACCGGCGCCCAGATTCGATGGCTGCTCATGCATGCCTGGGAGCTGGGCAACGCCTATTTCGATTATTACTTTTTCGATGAGAACTGCTCCTACCATCTCCTCTCGCTACTGGAAGTGGCCGACCCGAGCCTCCATCTGCGAGAACACTTCGGCGTCTGGACCGTTCCCGCGGACACGGTGCGCCTGCTGGCCAGGCAGCCCGGTTTGCTGGCCGATGTTGTCTATCGTCCGTCGTTGACCACTCGAATCAAACGGAAGCGGGCCATGCTCTCCTCCGGGGAAACCGCCGCGTTTCACACGCTCCTGGAGGCCGCCTCTCCCGTGCCGGCGGAGATGATCGCCGACCTTCCCCGAGACCGTCAGGCATTCGTCTTAGACCTGCTCTCCGATTTTCTGCGATACAAGAGTGCGACCGACAAGGATGATCATGATCGGTATAAAGAAAAAAACCAGAAGATATTGATCGCCCGAAGCCTGCTGAAAGTACCATCTGATGAGGTGTTCATCGACCCCTATGCGACGTCTCCGGAATCGGGCCACAACACTTCCCGGGTCAGCGTGGGGGCGGGCTGGCATGACCACGACCTGTTCGAAGAGCTCACGCTTCGCGCCGGGTATCATGACCTGCTGGACCCGGACCTCGGCCATACCCCGGACGCGCAGATTGAGATCGCCGCGCTCACCCTTCGCCATTACAATCAACGGCCCCTCACACGGCTGGAACGCTTCACCGTGGCCAGCATCGTCTCCCTCGCTCCGATGGATCGTTTATTCACCCCCATCGCCTGGAAAATCAGCACGGGCTACCAGGCCCTTGACCGCGCGGGCTGCCAGTGGTGCGGCAGCGGGTATTTCAACATCGGCATGGGGGCGGCCGTGGAGTCACACCTGTGGCGGCGGGAAGTCGCTTTCGGCTTTGCGGAGATCGATGCCAATTACAGCCCTGAGTTTGAGAAAAACCACCAGGTTGGCGGGGGAATGACCTTCGGCCTGTTGGCCGAGCTCACGTCACGCTGGAAGCTCTATCTGGCCGCGACCTACCTGTCATTCCCGTTTGGAGAACGGTCAAGCGATGTTCGCTCCTCGCTCCAACAACGACTGACGCTGACAGCGAACCTGGCGCTTCGGCTTGAATTGAACCGGCGGGACCACCAGGATGACATCTCGCTCGCGCTCCATTACTATTTCTGATCAATGCGCCACCCAACCATACATCTGCTCCGCATCGCCGGGCTGGCCCTCCTGCTCTCCGTCTGGCCGATCCCGCGGGCGGAGGCCGGCCCGTCGCCCGGCACCACGGAACTGGTCATCTTCGGCGGCACGGAATATGATGGCGCTCAATTTTCCATCTTCGGCGTGGTGTTGCTTCCCAAACCGGGCTTGGAGGAAAGCAGTTTTGCGGTCGGCCTGGCCGTCGACCATCTCCTGACGTCCCATCTTGCTCTCGAACTGGATGCCGGCTTCAATCCCCGGCTGGGCGAGCCGTTCGAAGCCGCCGTCACGACGACAACTGTCGGGCTGGTCTATCATGTGAACCCTCAACACAATGGCGTCTTTTATCTGGCTGCGGGCGGCGGCGCGGCCTGGTTTTACGCCGCCGACGCGGGAATCGATCAGGATGTCACCGGCGCGGGCATGGCGGCGATCGGCGTGAAGATCTATCTGGGGTCGCAAGTTCTTCTACGAGCTGACTTTCGGTATTTTTACGCTCCCTCTCCATTTACCGACCAAAATATTCTCCGACGATCGACCATCGGCATCGGGATCCGATTTTAAACGATTTTCCCCTGTGTTATTGACACGTTTCAACACCCATGCTATTCTGGCTCGCTATTGATTTCAACCAAGGAGGAACACAATGCGAATATCTATGATGGCGTTCGTCATGCTCTCGGCACTCACTCTCGCAGCCTGCGGCGGGATCGGTGGATACACACAGCCGAACGGCATGTTTGCAGCTGCCAACATCTTCACTGAGGTCAAAACTGGCACCATCGTCCTGGATAATGGGACGGCGGCCACCAAGGAAGGCCGGTCGTGTGGAAGCGAAATTCTTGGGATCATCGCGCAGGGCGACACCACCCTTGAGACCGCAATGAAAAACGGCGGGATTAAGAAAGTCGTGTACGTGACTCATGACATCAAGTACATTCTCATGGGCCTGTACGCCGAGGTCTGCACCGTGGCGAGGGGAAATTAGTCTCGAGATTGAGCACTCACAGTAAGAAACGTGTTGCTGACAAGGGCCTTCCGGAGAAATCCGGAAGGCCCTTGTGTTTCTTGTGATCGTCTGACACAATTTGAGCGGCGCCGCTCCCTGCATGGACGCCCGCAACGAGATGAAGGCACACCAGGCACAGAGACGATGGTGGCTCAGCGCGGCCGCGGCGCTGCTCATCACGGCCGCCTGCGCATCGCGGGACGCCCGCACGGCGCTCCCCGAGCAAGACGCTCCCCCCATCCCGCCCGCGCAACTGACCGCGGTGCTACCCTTCGCCAATGAATCCAACACGGTCGCCGCACCGGAAATTCTTCGCGCGCTGATGGCCGATGAAATGACGCGCCACCATTTCCGTTTACAACCGCTGGAGGAGACGGCCTCGCGGCTGCGGGACCATCTGCAGATTTCTGACGGCGGCCAGTTGCCGGCCGTCACGGCACAGGAGATCGGCGACGCGCTCGGCGGCGTCGGCACGCTGCTCTATGGAAACGTGCTGGAGTGGAAAAAGGTGACGACGGGGCTTTATAATGTGGTTTCCATCACGGCGCACTTCACGTTGGTCGATGCCGCCAGCGGCGCGGTGCGGTGGGAACGGACACACGAGGTTCGGAAAAAAATCGAGATCAACATGGGCAACAACATCGGCGCGGACATCCTGGCCGGGGCGCTCGTCAATCTGTTCCTGAATCCGATGACGCCCTATGCCAGGCAATTGGTCCGGGAAGTCGGCCACCAGCTCCCCGCGCCGTAGGAGGCAGATCGTCATGATCAAACACTGGATATTGTTCGCCGGCGCCGTCGGGCTTGTGGCGTTGACCGCCTGCACGGGCACCATGGTCAGCGGCCCGATGCCCAAGGGCGACGGCGTGCCGCCGCCGGCTGAGGGTCAACCCCTGGCCTCGGGTAAAATCACCTTCACTGGACCCAAGCGGCGCGTCGCCGTCGTCAAATTCGAGGACAAGACGTCGTTCGGGCGGGGCCGTTTAGGCTCCGCGGCCACCGACATCCTGATGACGGAGTTGAGCCGCTCCGGCGGCTTCCTCATGATGAGCCGGTCCGACACCACGGAGATTCTCGACGAGCAGGCCTTCGGGAAAAGCGGCATGGTCAATCCGGCCACGGCGACGGCCTCGGGCAAAATGCTGGGCCTCAACGCCATCGTCACCGGCTCCATCTCGCAATTCGGGGTGAAAACGCAGGGATCGGACTTTCTCGTGGGCAAGCAGAAGCTGCAGCAGGCGACGGCCGTCGTCGATATCCGGGTCGTCGATGCGGAGACGGGCCAGATCATTTTCGCCGAATCAGGCACCGGCATCTATGAAACGAAAACCACGGAGGTGCTGGGCATCGGCCAGTCGGCCGGCTACGATGAAACCCTCGGGGGCAACGCGCTGCGGGCCGCCATCGCCCAATTCATCGACAATCTGCTGAACCGCATGGCCAAGATCGAGTGGACCGGCCGGGTCGCCGACATACAGGACGAGAACGTCATCATCAATGCCGGGCAAAAGACCGGCTTGAGCATCGGCGACCGCCTCGTCAGTTACACGCTCGGCAAGGAGATCATCGACCCGGAAACGAACGTGTCGATGGGCCGTGTGCGCGGGCAGAAAAAGGGCACCGTGGAAATTATCGAGTTCTTCGGGGAGGACGGCGCCATCGCCAAGGTCGTGGAAGGCGCCGGATTCACCAAGGGCGACGTTGTGCGGCTGGCTCAATAACCGGCGGAAAGGGGCAATGATGCGACACACTCACCAGATCTTCCTTGGAGGGCTGGCCGGCGGCTTGCTGCTTGCGGCCCTGGTCGCGGGGTGCGGGTTCCCCACGCAGACGACGTTCGGGGTCGCCGACAGCGGCGGCTTGCGCACCGTGGTCATTCCCGACGACGCCGAGGTCTTCGTGGACGGCGCCTCGATGGGGCCCGTCAGCCAGTATCGCGGACGGACCTTTATTGCATTAAAGGGCGGCAAGCACGTCGTGGAAATCAAGAAACCCGGCTATGTCACCCATCGCGAGGAAGTCTTCGTCAGCAACAACCTGAGAACGTTGATGGTGACGTTGAAGAAGGAAGAATAACGACCCGGGTTTGTAGGGGCGGGTTTGAAACCCGCCCCTACCGTATTGCCCCGACCGTTCAATCTGTTCACGGCGCACCCTTGGGTCGATCCTCAAACGGCACCACCTCCGCGTCGGTGCCGTCATACGACGGCGTGAACATCGCCAGGACGACGGTCGGGTCCGACGCCTCATTGACGTAATAATGGGGCTCGCCGCGGGGGATCAACACGGTGTCGCCGGCCCGCATCGGCACGATCCGAGCCCGCAGCACCAGACGGCCGCGGCCCCGCAGCATGACGATCGTTGCGTCATGCGTCCGGTGCACATGCGGCTGTTCGCGATCCCGGATCTGCACGATGATGTGCGACACGGACGGCTGGTTGGACAGCACCACGCCCTTGATATTGTCCTCCGGCCCCAGCGGGTTTGCGCGCACGATCTCCTCCCAGCGGTGCGCCGCCGGCCCCACGTAGACCACTCCGGGCATGGCCGCCGCGCAGCCGGTCATGACCATCACACACCAGATGACGAAGAATCGTTTCATGTACGCTCCCCCGGCTTGACTTCCACTCATCTGTCGTCCAGAATGACCGTCATCGTCGCATTCCTTCCGGCATGAGCCCCTCGAAAGCAGAAATTACGGCCACGCTTCTTGGCGATATCCTTCGCTCGGTCTCCCGATCCTTCTACCTGACGCTGCGCGTCGCCCCGCCGGTCACCCGCCACACGCTGGGGCTCGCCTACCTGTTTTGCCGGGCCGCCGACACAATCGCCGACACCGGAGTGCTGGCCCGGCCCGAGCGCCTCGCGCACTTGTCCGGGTATCGCGAGCAATTCCTGCAGCCGGCCGTCGCCTGGGACCGGCTGTTCGCGCTGGCCGGGCAACTCAAACCCGGAGAAGGCAGCGCCGGCGAACGGGCCCTGCTGGCACGCTTGAGCGATTGTTTTCATTTGTACCTGGCTCTCCCGCCGGCCGATCAGCGGCTGACCCGCGAACTGGTGACGACGCTGACCAACGGCATGGCGATGGATCTGACGGCCTTCCCGGGGGATTCGGCCCAGAGCGCCCCCGCCCTTCCCACCCTCAAGGAGATGGATCAGTACTGCTATTACGTGGCCGGCTGCGTCGGAGAATTCTGGACCCGCCTCCACCGCCATTACTTCCCCGCCATGGCCAAAATCGCGCCGGAAGAGGAGCAATGCCGCCGGGCCGTCCATTTCGGGAAGGGGCTGCAGATGACCAATCTGCTGAAGGACATCGCCCCGGATTTGCAGCGCGGCCGCTGCTATCTCCCCCAGGAACTGCTGGTCACCGTCGGGCTGACGCCCCGGCAATTGACCCAGCCGGCGGCATTGGACCGCCTGCGGCCCGTGCTGCGCCAACTGGTCCGGCTGGCCCTGGAGCACCTCGATCACGGGTGGCAGTACATCCAATCGTTGCCCAGGCGCCCGCTCCGGCTCAGGCTTGCCTGCCTCTGGCCCCATCTACTCGCGCTGAAAACGCTGCGCCTGGTCGCGACATCCGAGCGGTTGCTGGAGCCGGTCCCGCTGAAGATCAGCCGGGCGTCGGTCTATCGGACGATGGCGGTGACCGCCCTGCTCATCTGGTCGCCCGCTCTGCTCGACCGCTATCAGGCCCGCTTACGCCGGCGGCTGACAGACACCCTGAATTGACGTGGTTTACGTTAAAAGACATTTCTGAATCTCCGCCATCAGTTGATCGTATTCCAATTTGTGATCGACCGAATGAACCAGCTTCCCCGCCTTGTAAAAATGCGTCGTGGGAAAACTCTCGAACCGGTATTGCCGCTTGATCTCGCGCGTCGCGCCCGGCACGTGCACTTTCGCCTTGCCGATGAGGACGCGCTCCTTCAACGAGGCGGCCGCCTGCCGGACGATCGGATCGTACGCCTCGCAATTATCACAGGGCATCATGCTGAAGACAACGACGGACGCCGGCGCGCTCAGGTAGTCGCCGTAATTGTCGTCGTTGACGAGGGGCAGTTCGTCCATAGGGAACAATGTAGGGGCGGGTTTGAAACCCGCCCCTACGGAACACGTTACAACCTATTTCAACCCGTCGAGCGCCTTCAGAATATCGTTGTCATCGCGCGCCTGCAGGATCTCCTGCACTTTCACGTACTTCACGACGCCCTGCTTGTCGATCACGACCGTCGCGCGCTTGGTGATGAACTTGTCCTCCATGTACATGCCGTATTTCGACGCGGCTGAACCGCCCATGTCGCTGAGCAGATTGTGCTTCAGATTCAGCGCATCCTTCCAGGCTTTGTGGCTGTAGACGCTGTCGATGCTGATGCCCAGCACTTCCGCGCCCGCCTTCTGGAACTTGTCGAAATCCTGCGTCATGCATTTGTTCTCGTTCGTGCAGACCGGGCTCCAGTCGAGCGGATAAAAGGCCAGCACCACGTTCTTCTGGCCCTGGAAACTGCTCAACTTCACTTCCTTCTGATCCTGATCCTTGAGCGTAAAATCCGGCGCTTTATCGCCAACCTTGATCTCCGATGCCGACATAATCACTTCCTCCTTGTTAGTCGTTCCACTCGTGCTGTAATCTTCTTCCGCTTTTTCTTCGCCGATCCATTGAGCCGCCCGACCATCTGTTTGCGCGCCGGCTTCAACAACCGCGCCACCGTCTCGCCGATCTGTGTCGGGTTGTTCACAACGGCCACCCCGCACCTGGCCAGCGCCTCCATCTTTGCCGCGGCCGTGCCCTTGCCACCCGCGACGATGGCCCCCGCGTGCCCCATGCGGCGGCCCGGCGGCGCGGTGATGCCGGCAATGAACCCCACCACCGGTTTGGACATCGAGGACTTCACAAATTTCGCCGCCTGCTCCTCGTCGTCGCCGCCGATCTCGCCGATGACCACCACCGCTTCGGTTTTGCCGTCCTGTTCGAACAACTCCAGCAACTCCACGAATCCCAGCCCGTGCACCGGATCGCCGCCCATCCCGATGCAGGTCGATTGTCCGATCCCG
>CAZJRH010000162.1:0-4316 GCA_964548215.1 uncultured Nitrospirota bacterium | reverse complement strand
TGGCAGGAAGTCGCCCGCCGCATCGCGCATGAAATCAAAAATCCCCTGACCCCCATCCTCCTGGCGACCGAGCGCCTCCGGAAAAAATTCGTCCAGCCGGCCGACGACTTTCCCACCGTCTTCGACGAATCGACGCGGATCGTCATCAACGAGGTGAACGCGCTCAAGACGATGGTGGATGAATTCTCGAATTTTGCCCGGATGCCGGCGCCCTCGCCCCAGGCGTGCGACCTGCACGCCCTGTTGCAGGAAGTCGCCGCCCTCTACCGCAGCGCGCACAAGGACCTGCAAGTGCTGATGGAATTTTCCAGGACACTGCCGCCGCTGCTGGCCGATGCCGCCCAGCTCAAGCGGGTCTTCATGAACCTGTTCGAGAACGCCGTGGCGGCCATGAACGGCCGCGGCCGGCTCTGGCTGACGACCGTCCACGCACCGGGGCAGCCGGCCGTGCAGATCTCCGTCAGCGACGAGGGCGTGGGCATCCCGCCCGAGGATGCGGACAAGCTGTTTCTCCCCTACTATTCCAAGCGCCGGGGCGGGACCGGGCTCGGGCTGGCGATCGTGCACCGGATCGTCATCGACCATAACGGCTCGATCAGCGCGCGGGCCAACCAACCGAAAGGCACCACGATCATGATCGAACTTCCCGTTCCGGTGACGGCGTGACCGACACCATTCTGATCGTCGATGACGAACCGGCGATTCTAAACACCCTCGCCCACGTGCTTCAGGACGAAGGCTACCAGGTCGCCACCGCCGGCAGCGGGACCGCCGCGCTGGCCGCCCTGCAGGACCCGCCCGCCGTGATCCTGCTCGACATCTGGATGCCGGACCGGGACGGGCTGGACGTGCTGCAGCAGATCAAGCAGTTGCGCCCGCAGACGACCGTCATCATGATGTCCGGCCACGGATCGATTGAAACGGCCGTGCGCGCCACCAAGCTCGGCGCGTACGACTACATCGAAAAACCGCTGTCATCGGAAAAGGTGCTGCTCGTGCTTCGCCACGCGCTCACGGAGCGTAAACTGGCCGCGGAGAACCAGAACCTGCGGGCCGCCATCGACGACGAGACCGACATCCAGGGCGCCAGCCCCGCCATCCTGCGTTTACGCGAGCAGATCAGAATGGCCGGCCCCTCGCTCAGCCGCGTCCTGATTTACGGTGAAAACGGGACCGGAAAGGAGCTGGTCGCCCGGTCGATCCACCGCCACAGCCCCCGCCGCGACGAGTCCTTTGTCGAAATCAATTGCGCTGCGATTCCGGAAACCCTCATGGAAAGTGAACTGTTCGGGTACGAACGCGGTGCCTTCACCGGAGCCGCGGATCAGAAGAAGGGGCGGCTCGAGCTGGCCGACGGCGGCACGCTCTTTCTGGACGAGATCGGCGATATGAGCCTGGCCACGCAGGCCAAGATGCTGCGCGTGCTGGAAGAGCAGCAGTTCCAGCGGCTGGGCGGCACCAAAACGCACCGGATCGACGTGCGGATCATCGCCGCTTCCAACAAATATCTGCCGGATGAGATCAAACAGAACCGCTTCCGCGAGGACCTCTATTACCGGCTGAACGTGCTCCCGCTCACGGTGCCCCCGCTGCGGGAGCGGCGGGAGGACATTCCGATGCTGGCCGCCCATTTCCTGGAGCGCTTCACGCGCGAACAGGGGTCGGGCGGCAAGCGGCTCACTGAGGACGCCGTCCGGGCGCTGCAGGCCTACGAATGGCCCGGGAACGTGCGCGAGGTGAAAAACTATATCGAACGGCTGGTCATCATGGTCCCCGATGCGGTGCTGGATCTCGGCCGCCTGCTGCCGCTTGGCGATGCGGCAACGGCCGCGCCCGCATCGCCGTCATTCGACGGCACGACGACCGAACCACTGAAGCGCGCGCGCGCCCATTTCGAGCATGACTACATTCTTCGCGCGCTGGAACGGCACCGCTGGAACATCAGCCACACGGCCGAGACGCTGGGGATCGAGCGCAGCCACCTCCACAGAAAAATCAAGGAACTGCAGATCAAGACGAAACCGCCGGGCGAACGAGAGTAGCAGCGTAATCGTCGCCCAAGCGTATGGGCGATGGGGGTCCTCAGGGGGAGCGGCGCCGCTCCCCCTGAATGCCACAGAGGCAGGCGGTCAGCTCGTCCATCCCAGAACAAAAATAGTCCGGCCCGGCGGCCTGCAGCGCCTCGGGCGGCGTCAGCCCGTAGCCCACGGCACAGGTTTTGACCGAAACGACCCGGGCCGCCAGAATATCATTCACCCCGTCCCCGATCATCAGCGTCCGCTCGGGCGGCGCGCCGAAGTGCTTGAGCGCATGGCGCACCATGTGCGCATCGGGCTTGAGCGGCGTCGTCGCATCGCTGCCGACCACCAGATCGAAATACCGGCGCACACCCAGCCCGTCGATGATTTTGTCGGTGTACTCCATCGGCTTGTTGGTCACCACGGCCGCGCGCTTGCCGTCGCGGGCGAGCCGCTCCAGCAACTCCGTCATGCCCGGATAGAATTGCGTCGTATCAAGCAGATGCGCCAGATAATGGCCGCGAAACAGCCGGATCGCGGCGTCGTAGCGCGGGGTGCCGCTTTCCCCGAGCGACTTGCCGATCAGCTTGCGCACCCCGTCGCCGATGTAACCGGCGATCTCCTCGACCGGCAGAGCCGGCAGGCCTAAATCGGCGAACGTCAGGTTGACCGCGGCCGCCAGGTCGGCCTTGGTGTCGGCCAGCGTGCCGTCCAGATCGAAGAGATAAAGTTCGGCCCACGCACAATCACCGTTCTGCCCGGCAGTTTTCGAAGCACTCATCGTCGCCTACTATAGCAGACTGGGGTCAGGTCTTGAAATATCAGTTATGGGTTTTATTTATCGTCATTGACAATGTCCTTCTTTTTATCATAGACCGATGTCTCCACTTCCATTAATCCCAGAATGGTATGAAAGAGATAGTCATGTGAATACTCGTTTGCAGATTTAGCCCGGAGCGCCTCTTCGTCTATGGCAAACCCATCTCCAAACCACATGACGGTCCCAACGTGCTTTTGCGCATCCGGAGCCATCCAATACGGCAGCCCATGTAGATACACACCATTTTCACCAAGGGACTCACCGTGGTCGCTCATATAGATCATGGCGGCTTCAAAGCGTCTGGAGTTGTTCTTCAGTAACCTGATCACTTTGGATAAAAAGTAATCCGTATAGAGGATTGCATTGTCATACGCATTGCCGATCTCTTCGCGTGTGCACTTTTCCAACTGATTGGTTTTGCACACCGGCGTGAACCGTTCGAAAAATTTCGGGTACCGCTTGTAATAGGCCGGCCCATGATTCCCCATTTGGTGCAGGACGATCAATATATCGCCGCGCTCCTGCCCGGAAATATATTCTTGCAGTCCGTTCAACATCCCCTCATCCCGACACTCAATATCACAAACCAGGTTGTTCTTCGGGCTCTTAAAATCTTCATACGCCACTCTCAGGGCCACCCCCTTGGAGTCTGAATTGTTATCCCGCCATAAGACGTGGATGTCGGCCTGGCGCAATACATCGAGCAGATTTTCGGTGGATTTCGATTTTTCGTCGCTGTACTTGGCGCGGCCAAACACAGAGAACATACACGGCACGGAAACCCCCGTGGACGTGCCACAAGACCATATATTTGAAAAACTGATGATATCTTCCCGTTGAAGAAGCGGGCTGGTCGCTCTCGGGTACCCGTTGAGTGAAAATCTGTCGGCGCGGGCCGATTCCCCGACGACTAGGATGATAAGTTCCCGATCGACGTCGGTGGGCGGTACTTCCGCATCCAGGCCGATGGCGCGTAGAACAACTCCATCCCTTTTAAACATCTCACTGACATATTCTCCAACGGAGTAGACATAGTACGTTGGATTCGTATAGTACCGTAATGGTTTGTGTTCTCTGAAAAACGAAGCATAAAATCTGCCGAAGACGAGAATCAGAGAAGCCACCATCAGCAATGACACGACAATCACTTTCAGCTTTGACGCCAACTCGGTTTTTAGCGAACGGTTTTCTATGGTGACCTTGTAGACAAAGAGCGACGGCAAAACTCCCAACAGCAAAAAATATACGATCAATTTTACACTGATCAAATCCATCGATTCGCCGACGTCCGTCAGCATGATGTTTTGGATCATCGTATGATCGATGACGACGCTATAGCTGTCCATAAAATAGCTCGCGAGGGACGAGACCAGCAGAATGAGAATTAAAACCGGCTTGATCGTGTATTTAACGGTGAGCAGCGTCAACAATAAGACAATGACACTGGTCAACACAACCACCAACGAACCTACAAATGC
>CAZJRH010000161.1:0-2660 GCA_964548215.1 uncultured Nitrospirota bacterium | reverse complement strand
GCCGCACATGCATGTGCGGCGAACATCCGATGTTAGTACCACTTGAAATGATCCGATGAGCGACCGACTGCCAACGCCGGCCCAGCCGATTTTCTGGGATCAGGCCGCACTGGAGAAAGAACAGCGGCGTGTTTTTGACGTCTGCCAGGGCTGCCGCCGCTGCTTCAATTTATGCGAGGCCTTCCCAACCATGTTTCGGAAGATCGATGCGCTGGACGGCGAGGTGGACCAGCTCAGCCGGTCGGATCTTGCCCGCGTCACCGACCTCTGCCTGAATTGCAACGTTTGCGGCTTCGTGATGTGTCCCTACACGCCGCCGCATCAATTTGAAGTCGATTTTCCCCGGTTGATGATCCGCTCCAAGTCGGTTGCGGCCAAGGCAAAAGGCATTTCGCTGCGCGACCGGTGGCTGTCGGACCCGGATCTGGTGGGCCCGCTGGCCTCCAGTTTGTCGCCACTGGTTAATTGGGCCGCCTCGAACCGGATCATCCGGCGCCTGATGGAAGCCGTCCTTGACATTCACCGCGACCGGCAACTGCCCCCGTATCATCGGGAGACCTTTCCCAAGTGGTTCGCCCGACGCGCCCGACCCGCGTCCGGCGTTGAACGGGTGGCGCTCTTTTCCTCCTGTCTCATCGATTACTCCTATCCCTCGGTGGGCCGGGCGGCCGTCGAAGTGCTGGAGCATAACGGCGTCGAAGTGGCCCTTCCGGAGCAGCGCTGCTGCGGCATGCCGGCGATGAGCGTGGGGGATATGGACGGGACACTCGCGAAGGCCAAGGCGAACATCGCCCTGCTGCTGCCCTGGGTGGAGCGGGGCTATCGGATCGTGACGCCGATGCCCAGTTGCAGTTTGATGCTCAAAAAAGAATATCCGTTTCTGGTCGGCACGCCGGAGGCCCAGCGCGTGGCCGACCACACGCACGATCTGTTCGAATATTTGATGCAGCTTCACGGCCGGGGGAAATTGCGCACCGATTTCCAGCGCCCCGCCGGCCGGATCGCCTATCATCTGCCCTGTCATTTGCGCGACCAGAAATTGGGCTACAAATCGCGCGACCTGCTGGCCCTCATTCCGGGGACGACGCTGGACGTGATGGAATGGTGCTCCGGCCACGACGGCACCTGGAGCATGCAGACCGAATTTTTCCCGATCTCCATGAAGATCGGCCAACGGGTTTTCGACAAGGTCGCCGCCGAGGCGCCCGACCTGGTCGCCTCCGATTGTAATCTGGCCGGCAACCAGATCACGCAGGCCACGGGCCGGCCGGTCCGCCATCCGATCGAAATTCTCCATCGGGCCTACGGTCTGGACGAGGGGCGCGCGTGAAGAAACTGGCTGTTGCGGATATCACGCCCCTGGCCGACTACGAGGCCGAGCGGGCCGAGTTCCGCCGCCGGATCATCGCGCTGAAGGCCCATCGCCGGATCGCCGTCGGCGATCTGATCACGCTGGTCTTTGAGAACCGTGAGACGGTTCGCTTCCAGATACAGGAGATGGTGCGCGTCGAGCGGATTCATGATGAAGGAAAAATCCATGAGGAATTGGAGGTCTATAACGGCCTGATTCCCGATGAGGGGGAACTGTCGGCGACGCTCTTCATCGAGATCACGGAGGCGGAGCGGATCAAGGAAACGCTGGACCGGCTGATGGGCATTGACGCGCCGGGGCGCCTCTGGCTGGAAGCAGGCGGCGAGCGCTGTGATGCTGTGTTTGAGGCGGGGCATAGTAGTGAAGAGAAACTGAGCGCGGTGCACTACGTGCGCTTCCGGCTGTCACCCGAGCTGCAGCGGTGTTTAGCCGATCCGGCGCTCTCCGCCCGGATCGTGGTGGATCATCTTCATTATCAGGCCGCGGCGGAACTGAGTCTCGAAACCCGCCGCGCGCTGCTCGCCGATCTGCAACAGTCCTAAGGCGTCATCCGCCTGGCGTGCCGGAGAGCGGCGAATCCTGCGGCGGATGCCACCGCTCCGAACGATACCGCCGGACCACCAGCGCCATCCGGACTGTCCAGTCCAGGACCATCACGGCCCAGACCCAGCCGATGGTCAGCCCCAGCGTCACGCACAGCACGGCCGCCGGCACCCGGACCAGCCAGGCGCCGATGACCGTCACCGTCATGAGAAAGCGCGTGTCCCCCGCGCCCTTGAGCGAGCCGGAGACGACCATCGTGATCGCCAGCGGGATTTGCAGCAGCGCCACGATTTTGAGAAAGAGGGTTCCGTAGGCGATGACCTCGGTGTCGGTCGTGAAGGCGCGCAGCAGTAGATAGGGGAAGAAGAAAAAGACCAGCCCCATGCCGGTCATCAAGATGACGGCCAGGCGATTTGCCTCCCAATTCTCGATCTTGGCCTTGGCCAGTTTTTGGGCGCCGATGCTCTGCCCGACGGCGGTGGCGGCCGCGATGGCAAAGCCGTTGCCGGGCATGAACGAGAGCGCCTCGATGCTCAAACCGACCTGGTGGGCGGCATAGACCACCGCCCCGTAGCTCAAAATGATTTTGGTGTAGGCGATCTGCGACGTCTGCTGCAGCAACCGGTCGATGGTGATTGGAAAGCCCATCCGAAAAATGTGGCGGGCGGAGGCCATATCGACGTTCAACGGCCGGCGCAACACGGTGACGTCCACGTGGCCCTGCGCGCGGGCTTTCCCAAACAGG
>CAZJRH010000160.1:0-1793 GCA_964548215.1 uncultured Nitrospirota bacterium | reverse complement strand
GGCGGCCGGCCAGACGGCGGGCCAAGCGACGCCCGGCGGCGACGGCGCCGGACAGACCCCGCACCCGGATCAGCCGAAGGACGGGACGGTCGTCGACGCCGAGTTTGAAGAAGCCGACAAAGACAAAAAGTCATCAGGCTGATCTGAGCAAGGATTGTGGCCAGCAAACAGGATTACTATGCGGTGCTCGGCGTCAGCCGGTCGGCCAGCAACGAGGAGATCAAGAAGACCTATCGCCGGCTGGCCATGCAACACCACCCCGACCGCAACGCCGGCAACAAGGCCGCCGAGGAAAAGATCAAGGTCATCAATGAAGCCTACGCCGTCCTCAGCGATCCCGGCAAACGCAGCAGCTACGACCGCTACGGCACGGCGGATGCTCCGCCGGGCGGCGCCGGCGGGTTTGGTGGCTTCGGCGACATTTTCGGCGATATTTTCGAGGACGTCTTTACCGGCGCCGGCCGGGGGCAACGGGGGCCCCGCGCGACCCGCGGCTCGGACCTCGCCTACAATCTGACCATCACGCTCGAAGAGGTCGTCTCCGGCAAGGAGACCAAAATCCGAATCCCCCGCACGGAAGCGTGCGAGGTCTGTGACGGGTCCGGCGCCAGAGATGCCGACGCCGTGAAAAGCTGCCCGGCGTGCAAGGGGGCGGGTCAGCTCCGGTTTCAACAGGGCTTCTTCACCGTCAGCCGCACCTGTCATCAGTGCCGCGGCGAGGGCCGGATCATCACGGAGCGGTGCCTCGCCTGCAACGGCAACGGGGCGATCCGGCGGGAACGGACGCTCTCGCTGAAAATTCCGCCCGGCGTCGACAACGCCTCCAAGCTCCGGCTGACGGGTGAGGGCGAAGCCGGCGAGCATGGCGGCCCAAGCGGCGACTTGTACGTCATCATCTCCGTCCAGGACCACAAAGTGTTCAGCCGCCATGATGACGATCTGCTCTACGAGCTTCCGGTCAACATCGCGACCGCCGCGCTGGGCGGCAAAGTGACCGTGCCCACGCTGGACGGCGCCACGAGCACGCTGAAGATTCCGTCCGGCACGCAGCATGGCCAGCAGTTTCGGATCAAGGGGCTCGGCGTTCCCCGCCTGAATCATCACGGCATCGGAGACCTGCTGGTGCGGGCCCATATCAAGATTCCCGCCAAGCTGTCGGCCAAACAGCGGGCGCTGCTGCAGGAACTGGCCGCCACCATGGAATCGGCCGACGGCCAGTCTCCGCCCGAGCAAACGGACGGCGAATCGATCGTCGACAAAGTCAAAAACCTGTTCGACTAACCGCCCGCCCATGCCGGTCTTTTTCGTTGATGACGATGCGGTGAAGCCGCCCCACATCACCATTCGCGGCCCGTTAGCCCGTCATCTGGCCCGTTCCCTTCGTCTGCGACCGGGCGAACGTTGCCGGTTCGCCGACGCCGGCGAACGACGCTACCTCGGCGAGCTGACGACGGTCACCCCGACGACGGTCGTCGCCACCATCGTCCGGGAAGAGCCCCCGCTCCCGCCGCTGCGCCCGGTGATCCTGGCGCAGGCGATCCTGAAAGGTCACCGCATGGATTGGCTGCTGCAAAAAGCCGCCGAATTGGGCGCCGCCCGCGTCATTCCCATGATCACCGACCGCACGATCGTGCAGCCGCGCCACGACCGCGCCGGCGCCCAGCAGCAGCGGTGGACGACCATTCTTCGGGAAGCGGCCCAGCAATCGGGCCGCAGCCGGCCGCCGGAGATCGGCCCGCCGTGCAGCCTGCGCGAGTGCCTGGACGCGGCCCCGCGGGAGCACGCGCGCCTGC
>CAZJRH010000159.1:0-1675 GCA_964548215.1 uncultured Nitrospirota bacterium | reverse complement strand
CCCGCGCACATCGCGCACGGCTCCAACGTCACGTAGAGCGTGCAGCCGGTCAGCCGCCAGCGTCCCAGCGCGGTTGCCGCCTCCTGAAGAGCCAGCAACTCGGCATGGGCCGTCGGATCCTGGCGGCGCTCGCGTTCATTGTGCGCGCGGGCCACGACCTCCCCGTCACACACAACCACCGCGCCAACCGGCACATCGCCATGCGCCGCCGCCGAGCACGCTTCGGCCAGGGCCAGCTCCATCATGGCATGGTCAATGGTCGTCATCACAAAACCGATAGAGAGTCTATGGAATTTCCGCAAATCGTGTCAACTGCACAGCTCGCCATAAACCCCGCCTTCGGGCGGGAATGAAGGCGAGCGAATTGAAATGAAGCTATTTCCCCTCTGCAGAAACCTGCCGGCAGGCAGGCAGGTAAGCCCCGCCTTCAGGCGGGGCTTATTAACCGGCCGACGCCATCGATCGTGGCGACACCGCATCATATTGAATGCCCAACAGCGCGCCCACCGCCGGCTGCCGGACTTTCCAAATAAAGCCGTCATAAATAAAGTGAAGAAAACCGCTGCCCGCAATATAGATGGCGAACGCCTGCGCATTCCAGCCCTTTCTCGATCCAGGGCTCGCCGTAACCGGCCTTGCGGGAATAGACCCGGGTAATGCCGTATTTTTGTCCGACTGAATGATAAATCGTCCACAAGACGGAAATAGTGAGCAGGATGGGAAAACTCTCGGCCCAAACGAAGGCCAGGGCCACAATCGCGGCGACCACCGGCAGGCCGATATAGAGCGATTTCCTTTTCTCGAACTCCTCCGGCTCTCCATACACTAGAATAAATGTGTAATGGCGGTGGAGATCGTTGACCACCACGATGGCCAGGAAGACCAGTGGAATCGACGGCTCGAACCAGAGCAGCGGCAGCAACACCGCCAGCCAACCGTAGTCGAACCAGACAAGATCAGCGGCCGGGTTGTGGATCCAGGTCCGGCGAGTTTCTGCAGTGGCTGCGAGCGTGCTCATCTCAACGACCGGAGGGGTGGATGATTTCAGTGCTTACACCATTAAATCACATGCGCCCAGAGGGATTTGAGCATGCAGGTGCCGCAGGCACATTACAATATCGCCGAAGGCTTCCTATCATGACAAATCCCACCATACAAAAAATAAAGTGCGCCCAGAGGATTTGAACATGCATATTACAATGCTACCGAAGGTCACCTCTCGTGGCAAATCCCGCCGTCAAAAAAATTACATGCGCCCAGAGGGATTTGAACCCCCGACCTCTTGATTCGTAGTCAAGCGCTCTATCCAGCTGAGCTATGGGCGCAGATGCGGGATTACGACGGCACGCCCGCTTTCAGCGTGATGCCATACTGCGCGTGCTGAAAGGGGTGAATCGTCGGAAACATCGAAAACAACCAACCTTTGAAAATTTCCTTGTCACCCTCCCGAATCGTCACATGCACCGCCGGATTGTTCGGGTCATTGGAGACCGACGTAAAAGTGGAATCGGCGATCGTCAGATCGGGCAGAAAATCGATCACCTGCACGACCAGCGGACTGTTAGGAATCGACAACTCCTTCCCCAGCGTGACGCTGTATTCTTTCGTCTGCTTCTGCGCCTTGTCCTCCACCGCCAGCACCACGGCCTTCCATTTGCCCTTCACCGCGTCGGGG
>CAZJRH010000158.1:0-5661 GCA_964548215.1 uncultured Nitrospirota bacterium | reverse complement strand
GAACAGCCGTGTCGCATGGGCCGATTATAGCACAAGCCACCGACGGCAGCCAGCGAAGCCCTTGGACGGAATGTGTAGAACCGTCGAGCATAGAGCCCCCCAAAACAACCGAGCGTCGGTGTGACGACGCGAGCCATGATTCAATTGCGTACGGGCGGTGGGGGTCCTCAGGGGGAGCGGCGCCGCTCCCCCCGAATTTCATTCGATGATATAACGCAGCGGGTCAACGGCCTGGCCGTTGACGTGGATTTCATAATGCAGGTGGGAGCCGGTGCTCAGACCGGTGTTGCCGACGGCGGCGATGACGTCCCCCCGCCGCACCCGCTGCCCGGGGCGCACATACGATTTCGAGAGATGGCCGTAGAGGGTTTTGAGGCCGTACCCATGATTAACCACCACCAGGTTGCCGAGGCTGCTGTCATGGCCGATCGATTCCACCCGTCCGTCCGCGGGCGAGACGACCGGCGTGCCCATGTAGGTGGCCAGATCAATGCCCTTGTGCGTGACGATCGTGCCGGTAAATGGCGACTGCCGCTTGCCGAAACCGGAGGAGAGCCAGCCCCGCACCGGCCGGATGGACGGCGTGGAGGCCCACTGCGCCATGCGCCCTCGAAGGGCTTCCGTCAATTCGTTGAAGCTCGCCTGCTGCCGAGCCGCCTCCGCCTGTAACGTGACCAACGACGCCTCCATGTCGGTCCCGATCTCGGACGCCGACACGGCGGCTTCCGTGCCGCCGACGCCGGGCTCGCCCGTGTCCGGCGGCGGATTCAGATTGGTCATGACGCGAAGTTTGATGTCGAATTCCCGCAGCCGGTCCAGTTGGCCTTGAAGATCAGTCACCAACGCGCCGTAGCGCGTCAGCTCCTGCTGCTGCACCGTGCTTTGAGATTTGAGCGTCTGGAGCTCCTGCGACTTGCCCAGCATCACCACATAGTGCAGGCCGAGCAGGAGCAGCATGGCGGCGGCGCCGATGAGCGCGCCGCCGAGCTGCTTGGCCGTCCGCTTGGCGATGCAAAACTGGTAGCCCTTGGCGGTCGGCTGAGGAAGAATGACGATTGTGTAACTGTTATGCGCATCGCTCATCGCGTCACCTCGGTGTGCATCGCCCGGAGCCGGACTCTACCAACGGATAATAAAGTGCAAAGCCTGTGCCATGTATCACTATTGCAACACCACGTATAACATAAAGTAATATAAAGATAAATTAGCATTACCTTGCGACAATTTTGAACATCCTATGGCCAACTTTGTCACCACTGGGTAACCCTCTACACGGCCGCGCCAGGCAAGGGGGTGGACTCCAGAAGCCAGCGCAGGTAGTCGCCGGAGCCGGCGACAATCGGGAGCGCAATCACTTCGGGCACCGTGTAGCTGTGCAGCGCTTTGACTTCCGCGGTCAGCCGCTCAAGGAGCGGGGCCCGGCTTTTGATGATCAGCAGCCACTCCGATTCCTCACATCGCCGACCCTGCCACCGGTAGATCGACTCCACGGGGGAGATGATGTTGACGCAGGCCGCCAATTGCGCGTCCACCAACCGCCGGGCGATCGCGCGCGCCGCATCGACGGTCGGCGCCGTCACGAGCACGACGATCGACGCATCCGGCGACGCAGCCGACAAGTCCGTCTGGTTCATCACGCCCCTCGATTAGAAGACACGAACGCCAGGAGGTATCACGAACCACGCGGGAAAGTCAATCCACTCAAGCAAATGGCACTGGTAAAGTTTGAATCCGAGGTGATTCGACAAAAGCGAGTCCCGTTCGCCCTGAGCTTGTCGAAGGGCGCGGCCGTTCATGGTTCGACAGGCTCACCACGAACGGTTTTTCTGATCAAACTTTACCAGTACCAAGTAAATTCACGCGAACAGATTGCAAAACGAACAGGTCGCAAACCTTCCCGGAAGTTCAGGGTGACGGCAAGAACGAGGAAGTCACCGGCCCCTCTTCACGATAGAGGCGCGGCGTCACGAAGATCAACAGTTCCGTCTGATTGTCGATGGTTTCTTCCCGCTTGAACAACCATCCCACAAACGGCAAATCGGACAGGAACGGAAGTCCGTCGCGTTGAAAGCTTTCGCTCTTTTGATACATGCCACCAATGACGATCGTCTGGCCGTCCCGGGCGATCAACTCTGTCGAGGCTTCCCGGGTCGTCAGCGTGGGAAGACCGTCCCGCGTGCGGGAAAAATCAGCGTCCTTCTTCTCCACCAGGATTTTCAAATTGATTTCGTCGCCGGGCGTCACGTGAGGGGTCACGGTCATCTTCAGATCCACATCGATGTTTTCAACGCCCGTCTCGGTCTGCCCCCCGCCGGCGATCGTCGAGGTGAGCACCGGGATGCTCAGACCGGTGGAGATCTTCGCTTCCTTGTTGTTCTGCGTCAGAATGCGCGGACTGGACAAGATTTTTCCGCGACCGCTGTTCTGCAACGCGCTCAATTGCAGATCGAGCGTGAACGTATCGGAGATGTTGCCGAATGAAAACCCGATGCCGCCCCCGGAACCGGGGGCCACGGTGGCCGGTAAATTCACCAAGAAGGTGTTCCCGGAGCCTCCAATCCCGCCCGTATTGGTCCCGCCGATCCCGAACGTCCCAAGATTGCTTCGATCCAGAAAATTGGCGCCCCATTGGATGCCGATCTCCTTGGCAAAATTCGCGTCGGCCTCCACGATCTTCGCCTCGATCAGCACCTGCGGCGTGCGGTGGTCCAATTCGCCGATGACCCTGCGGATGCGCTTGATGTTCTCCTCGACGTCCCGCACGATCAGCGTGTTAGTCCGCGCATCGAGCGTCAGCTTGCCGCGCGAGCTCAGCAACTGCTGGACCGATGTCGAGATGGCCGTCGCGTCGCTGTATTGGACGGGAATGATCGCCAGGCCCAGGTGCTCTTCGCCGGCCGCGATCGGCGACCGCACGATCCGCAGGATATTGCCCTCCTGGATGCCGCTCAGATTCTGAATGCGCAAAATCGCCTCGAGCGCGTCCCGCAGCGTGACGTCGCGAAAGCTGAGGGTGATCTTGCCCTGCACTTCATCCCCGAAGAGGACGTTCAACCGATTTTGCTGCCCCAGCGCCCTGAGCACGTCCCGGACGTCGGCATCCCGAAACTCCATCGAAAAGCGGCGCTCGGCCTGCGCGCGGCTTTCCGGCGCCAGGCCGCCGGACAACACCAGCGCCAACGCCGCAATGACGGCGCCCCACAGAAGACGCGGTGGACGGCGGGTTCCCATCAGCGGGGCGACTGCTCGGTCGTGAATTTTGACACCTCCAGGCGCCGGGTCGATTTCCCCTCGCGCACAACGATGTGATCGGGACCGATCGACATCACCCGGCGACCGTCGACGTCGTCACCGACGCCGACCAGATGCCCGTTGACAATGGCCAGCTTGGAATCGGGATGGTAGAGGATGGCGGACAGCACGAGCATTCCGGCCATCGCCTCCTCTTTGGTCGGCAGGGCGAACGGATCACGTCCCCAGCGCGGTGCCTGCAAGGCCTCCAGGCCGGGCAGGTTCAATTCGGAGAGCCCGGAGACCGGCGCGGGCGACGGCTCCCGCTGGGCCGGCACCGCCGAGACGATCGCCACGGTCATTCCCCACGCGACGACTGCCACGGTCACCACCGAGGCCGGTCTCATGTCTTGCCCATGAAGCTGATGGTTTCCACCCCGGCATTCAGCAACGGACTGGTCTGCGACGTCGTTTCCATCTTCACCTTGCCGACCACCACGAGTTGCGGCAACTGCTGCAGGCGATGCAGGTATTCTCCCAGCCTGCGGAACTGGGCGCTTACCTTGATGGTCACCGGCACTTCAACGTAATTTCCCTGATCCCGCGGAGTTCCCAGCTCGATCGACATCACCTCGATACCCTCATCCCGCGCCATGCGCGCGATTTCCGACATCAAGGCGGAGAAGCCCTGCCCCCCCTTCAATTGCTGCTGGGTTTTGGCCACCAGCGACAGTTGTTCCTGTGCTTCGGCCTGTTGCCCCTCGGCGCGTTGCACCGCCACCTGTCTGAGCGGGAGCTCCGCCTGGAGCATATTGATCTGATTCTCGACCGTTTCCAGTTCGCGCTTCAGCGCGATCACTTTTTTCTGCTGGGCCTCGTAGAGCAGGAATCCGACGATGCTGAGAATCACCACCGCGGTGAGGCCCAAAATCATCTGCTCCCGTGCGGCGAGCCGATTCCACTGGAGCTGCTCTGGCAGTTTCATAACAATTGCCCGTTGATCTCAAAGTTCACCTGCTCGCTCCCCTTGTCGGCGGTCCGGTCGGCGAATTTGAGCGAGACGGCTTTGAATTTCGGCGATTGCTCCAGCGCCGACAGCAATTGACCGACGTTCTGGTGCGAACGGGCGAAGCCGGCCAGCACGATCGCCCGCTTCTCCGAGGCGCGCGTCGCCTCCCGGCCCCTCGGCGGATTCATCGCCTCGATCTCCACGCGCAGCAACCAGACACCATCGGGCACCCGGACGCTCATCTCCTGAAACAGCTCAACCCAGGGCAGCCGCCGGTTGATGACCTCGATCAGCTCGGCCGAGGCGGAGGTGATCTGCGTGCTCAGCCCGCTGGTCAACAGGTTGAGTTTGTCATCCAGCAATTGCTGGTCGCGCAGCAACTGATCGCGGGCCGCCTCTTTGGCCGCAATGGCCCGGGTCACCTTCCACCGTTCCGTCAGCTGAAACGCCATACCGGAGGCAAAGACCACCGCCAGCAGCGCCGCCCCCAACATCCACCACGGTTTTCCCGTCCCTCGCGGACGGCTGCCGCCCAGCACCGGGCTGTAGAGATTGATCCGCGCCTTGGGCCGCGCCATCATCCCTCCCAGCAGGCCATGCCCATCGCCGCCGCAAACCGTGGCGCCTGGGCCCGCACCATGTCGAATGCCGACGCGTTCACCTGCAGATTCGCGAACGGATCGTCCAGTTCGATCGACGATTCAAAATAGCTGGCCATATAACCCCGCAAGCCGGCCAGCAGCGACGTACCCCCGCCAAGCAGCAACCGTTGGATGGCGGTCTGCCGGTATTCGACACGGTAAAATTCGATCGACCGTTGGACTTCCAGGATCAGCCGGTTGACCTCCTGCTTGATGGTCTCGGCGTAGCGGTCGGCCCGGCTCTTCTCCAACGCCTGCTTCGGATTTTCCAGGCCGACCTGCCGCTTCAGCAATTCCGCCGCGTCGTAGGAGAGGTTGAGCTCACGGGCAATGGCTGCCGTGATGTCGTGGCCGCCGCCCGAGACTCGCCGGGTCAGCAACAGCGCGCCGTTGCGCACCATATTGATGTCCACCTTGCCGGCGCCCAGGTCGATCAACCCCACGTTGCCTTCCAGCAGTTCCGGCGCCCGGCGCTGGATCGCCGCGATCCACGCCAGCGGATTGGCATCAATGGCGACGATTTTCAAACCGGCCCGCTTCAACGGCTCCACGTCAGCCATCAACGCGGCCCGTTCGGCCGCCACCAGCACCACGTTGATCGTTGCGCCCTCGGCGCCCCCCTCGCGTCCCAGCGGGAGATAGTCGACGACCAGCTCGTCGAGAGCGGAGGAAAAATGTTTTTTCGCCTCCCAGCGTAGCGCTTCGCCCAATTCATGATCCGGAATGGCCGGCATCGTCACATGGCGGATGACGAGCGGACGCTGCGTGAAACTGACCGCC
>CAZJRH010000157.1:0-4246 GCA_964548215.1 uncultured Nitrospirota bacterium | reverse complement strand
GGCCGGCTGGAGCGGCCGCGGCGGGCTTCAGACGGTTCGGGGGCTTGGGCTGCTGATCGGCATGGAATTCGAGACCGCCGCCCGTTGCGAGCGCTTGGTCAACGACTGCCGTGCGAGCGGATTGTTGCTCGGGTGGACGCTACACCATGACCGGGTGGTCCGGCTGGCGCCGCCGCTGAATCTGACGGATGACGAACTGGAACAGGGATTATCGGTGATAAAACAGGCGCTGAATCAGTAAATGGGGTCAGAGAACATTTTTTATCGATGCAACGATGTAAATGGTAAAAATGTTCTCTGACCCCATTTTTCAGTGCTGGACAGTCACTAACTTAACTTCCTTGCGCTGCCGCCGGCGGCTTGGTCGTCGGACTTTCGGCAAGACAGATCTGGTCGCGGCCGCTGTTCTTGGCCCGGTACATCGCCTGGTCGGCCAGCCGGATCAAATCTTTCTTGTTGCGGGCATGCATCGGATAATTGGCGATGCCGTAGCTGGCCGTCAGGTTGACCGGGTGGCCTTCCGTCTGTAGAAAGGTGTGCTCCCGCAGCGCCTGTTTGAGCCGTTGCGCGACCCGGTAGGTGACGTCCAACGGCGTCTCCGGCAGCACGACGACAAACTCGTCGCCCCCGTAGCGCGCGATGATGTCGACGTCGCGCAGGTTTTGAATGAGGATCTGCGCCACCTCGATCAGCACGCGGCTCCCCATCAAATGGCCGTAGCGGTCGTTGACCTGCTTGAAATAGTCCATATCCATGAAGATCAGTGAGACGTTGGCGCCATAGCGCTGTCCCCGCCGGATCTCGATATCGAGCGTCTGATCCAGGTAGCGGAAGTTGAACAGCTTGGTCAGGTCATCCGTGACGGCCAGGTCGGCCATCTTCTGGTACAGGTAGGCGCGCTCGATCGCGATTTCCGCCTGCTCCACCAGCTTGACCAGGAGCATCAGGTCCTGATCATTGAACGGTTCGTCGCCCGTTTTGTTGGCCGCCTCGATCACGCCGATCGTCCGTTTCTTGTTCATGATCGGCACGCAGAGCAGCGAGCGCGACGGCGAGCCGATCTGCGCGTCCGGCGCGCCGGCGAACCGGGCGTCCTTCGCAAGATCGACCACCAGCAGGGGTTTGCCATGGCGGACCACCCAGCCGGCCGCGCCCTGGCCGGGTTTGATCTTTTGCGACCTCAGACTTTTTTCATGCTTGGATACGAGCAACTCGAAGGCCAGCTCTCCGGTCGGTTCGTCCACCAGCAGCAGGCCCCACGCCTCGGCGCGGATCAGCTGCTGCGCGCGGGTCATGATGACCCGCAGCACCTTTTTGAGCTCCAGCGTCCCGGTCAACGCCTTGGCCGAATTGAGAAAGAAATTCAGCTCCCGCGTCCGCTGGCGCAACACGACGCGGAGCTGACGGTTTTCGACCACCAGGGTCTGCAGCTTCTCCCACTGTGGTGACGGAGGCGTCCGTCGCGTCTTGACGCCGCGAGTAGTTTTGGCCGCCCGGGCCATCTATGTGGCCCCGCAACACTTCTTGTATTTTTTCCCGCTGCCGCACGAGCAGGGATCATTGCGCCCGACTTTTTGCGCGTCACGGTGCACCGGCGCCGCGGCCTGCTGATCGCCGTTGCCGCGATGAAACACCAGACGGGGCGATCGGGCCGGGGCCGGACCTGCCGGCGGGCGGGCGCCGGCGGGCGCCGCCGGCTGGGGGCCGTCCTTCCGCACCGGCTGAATTCGCAGCAAGTGCGCAATGACGTCGCTCTGGATCCGGTCCATCATCGCGGCGAAGAGGTCGAACCCTTCCCGTTTGTATTCAACCAGCGGATCCTTCTGGCCGTAGCCCCGCAGGCCGATGCCTTCCTTCAAATAATCCATGGACAGGAGATGGTCCTTCCAGAGCGTATCGATGATCCGCAGCATCACCACGCGCTCGAGGTGGCGCACGTTCGCCTCGCCGATCTCTTCTGTTTTTCGACGATACAGTTCGCCCACCTCGCGCCGCAGGTCGGCGCGCACGGCGTCCACCCCTTTGACGGCGGCCCAGAATGCTGCCGGGAGCATGAGCGAGAATTGCCCGAAGACGGCGTCGGCCAGTCCCTTGAGGTCCCATTCCTCGGCGTGCTGCTCCTCGTTGCAGTACAGGGCAACCAGCGCTTCCACGCGCTCATCGAGCATCTCTTCGATGGTCGCCGCCACCGGCTCGCCGGCCAGAATTTCCTTGCGGCGCTCGTAGATCACTTCCCGCTGCTTGTTCATGACGTCGTCGTACTCGAGGAGCTGCTTGCGGATATCGAAGTTGTGCGCCTCGACCTTCTTCTGGGCATTCTCGATCGCCCGCGTCACCATCCGGTGCTCGATCGGCACCCCCTCCTCCATCCCGAGCCGCTGCATCAGGCCGGAAATGCGGTCGCTGCCAAAAATCCGCATCAGATCGTCTTCCAGCGCCAGGTAGAAGCGTGACGAGCCCGGGTCGCCCTGCCGGCCCGACCGGCCGCGCAGCTGGTTGTCGATCCGTCGGCTTTCATGCCGCTCGGTGCCCAGAATATGCAGGCCGCCCGCCGCAATGACCTCCTGCTTCTCGCGCTCGGCTTCCTCCTTGATGCGGGCCGCCAGTTGCTGCTGCTCCTCGGGCGTCCAGTCGGTCCGCTTCTGCAGTTCACGCTTGAACAGAAAATCCGGATTGCCGCCCAGCAGAATGTCGGTGCCGCGGCCGGCCATGTTGGTCGCGATGGTCACCGTCCCCTTGCGGCCCGCCTGCGCAATGATCTCCGCTTCCTTCTCATGGTACTTGGCGTTGCGCACGGAGTGCTCCAAGCCGCGCCGCTTCAGCATGGCGCTGCGCTGCTCCGATTTTTCGATGGAAATGGTACCCACCAGCGCCGGCTGCCCCCGCCCGTTCAAGTCGATGATCTCTTCCACGATGGCGTGAAATTTCTCCTGTTCGGTCCGATAGACCACGTCCGCCGCATCCAAGCGGATCATGTTCCGATGCGTCGGGATCACCACCACGTCCAGGGAGTAGATTTTGCTGAACTCGGCCGCCTCGGTGTCGGCCGTGCCGGTCATGCCGGCCAGCTTGTCGTAGATCCGGAAATAATTCTGGAAGGTGATCGTGGCCAGCGTCTGGTTTTCACTGGCGATCTTGACGCCCTCCTTGGCTTCGATTGCCTGATGAAGGCCGTCGCTCCAGCGGCGGCCCGGCATCAGCCGGCCCGTGAATTCATCGACGATGAGCACCTGGCCGTCCTTGACGACGTATTCGACGTCGCGGTGGTACATCGCATGCGCCCGCAGTCCCTGGATCACGTGGTGCACCAGCGCCATGTTCGCCACGTCATACAGGTTGTCGACGCCCAGCAGCCGCTCGACCTTCGCGTTGCCTTCCTCTGTCAGCGCGGCCGTCTTCGTTTTCTCCTCGATCGTGTAATCCGCCACCGACTTCAAATAGGGAATGATCTTGTCCACCCGGTAGTACAGGTCGGTCGACTCTTCCGACGGGCCGGAGATGATCAGCGGGGTGCGGGCCTCGTCGATCAGGATGCTGTCCACCTCGTCAACGATGGCGTAGTGGAGTTCCCGCTGCACGCACTGCTCCGACGCCGTCACCATGTTGTCGCGCAGGTAGTCGAAGCCGAATTCATTGTTGGTGCCGTAGGTGATGTCGGCCGCGTAGGCCTCCCGGCGGCTGACGGGCCGCAACGATTGCATGCGGCGATCGGGCGCCTCATAGGCGGGATCGTAGAGAAACGACGCTTCGTGCTGGATGACGCCGACGGACAAACCCAGGGCATGATAGAGCGCCCCCATCCATTGGGCGTCGCGCTTGGACAGGTAATCGTTGACGGTAATCAGGTGGCAGCCGCGGCCGTCAAGCGCGTTCAGGTAGAGCGGCAGCGTGGCGACCAGCGTTTTGCCCTCGCCGGTCTTCATCTCGGAGATTTTCCCCTCGTGCAGAACGGCGCCGCCGAGCAGCTGCGCGTCGAAATGGCGCATGTTCAACCGGCGTTTGGCGATCTCCCGCACCACCGCAAACGCCTCCGGCAGCAGATCGTCGCGCGTTTCGCCGTCCGTCAACCGGCGGCGGAATTCGCCGGTCTTCTCGGCCAGATGCGCGTCATTCAGCGCCGCAACAGCCGCTTCGTGCGCGTTGATCCGCCCGACGAGCGGCCACAACCGTTTCAGTTCACGATCATTTTTCGTGCCGATGAACTTTTTGAGGAGGGTGCCGATCATTGAGGCGTGGCGACATCCCG
>CAZJRH010000156.1:0-5530 GCA_964548215.1 uncultured Nitrospirota bacterium | reverse complement strand
GGAGCCGGCGCAGGTTTCGGCCATCATGGGCCGGCTGCGCGCGCAGGGCGTGCCCGTGCTGGCCACGCGCGTGGCGCCCAAACTGGCCGCCCTGCTGCGGCGGCAGCATCCCGATGTGATCTACCACCGGCGGGCGCGCGCCGCCGTGCTGCCGTCCACGGACCAAGCGATGCGCGCCATGGCGCCGACCTCGGGGAAGCGCCCGGCCGTCATTCTGGTGGTGACGGCGGGCACCGCCGATCTGCCGGTGGCGGAAGAAGCCCGGGTGACGGCCGAGACCTTCGGCCACCGGGTGGAGACGCTCCATGATGTGGGCGTGGCGGGCCTGCACCGGCTCACCGATCACGTCCGGGAGTTACAAGCGGCCGATGTGCTGATCGTCATCGCCGGCATGGAGGGCGCCCTGCCCAGCATCGTGGGCGGACTGACCGGCCGGCCGGTCATCGCCGTGCCGACCAGCTGCGGCTACGGCGCTCATTTCGGGGGGCTGGCGCCGCTGATGACGATGCTCACCAGTTGCGCGCCGGGACTGGCCGTCGTGAACATCGACAACGGCTTCGGCGCCGCCGCCCTGGCGCATCGCATCCTGGCCCTGGCAACGTCCGTTTCCAAGCCGAACCGTCACCTTCTTCCCGCCCGCCGGCGCGGTCCCCGCGTAAAACGAATATCGGCGCGGCGCCGCCCGTCGTGAACTCCGGGCACCTCGACTGTTTTTCCGGCCTCAGCGGCGACATGCTGCTGGGTGCGCTCATCGACGCCGGAGTGCGGCCCGGCCGGCTCAAGGCCGATCTGGCCCGGCTGCGATTGCCGCCCTTTCAACTGACCGCGCGCTTGGTCCGGCGCGGCCCCTTTGCCGCCCGCCTGGTCACCGTGACGCCGCGACGGCCCTTGCCCCGGCAGCCCTCTTTTGAGCAGGTCACGCGGCGGATCCGCCGCAGCGGTCTGCCCGAGGCCGTCATCGGCCCGTCGCTCGCCTGCGTGCGGGCGCTGCGCGATGCGGAAATTGCCCTGCACGGGCACGGACTGCCCGACGCGTTCCGGGGTCTCGAATTGATCGACACGCTCGTGGACATCGTCGGCGCGGTGGCCGGCCTGCGCCACCTGGGGATCACCGATCTGTCCGTCTCACCGGTGAATCTGGGGCGCGGCCTGATCGCGTCGCAGGGTCCGATTGGAGGCCATCATGACGGGCCGATGCCCGTGCCCAGCCCGGCCGCCGCGAGGCTGCTCACCGGTTTCTCCGTCTACAGCGATGGGCCCGCGACCGAGCTGACCACGCCGACCGGCGCCGCGTTGATCCGCACGCTCGCCCGCCAGCGCGTCTCCCTGCCGCCGATGCGGCTGCGAGGCGTGGGCCACGGGGCCGGCCATCGGCGCCTGGATCCCTGGCCCAACATGGTCCGGCTGTTCGTCGGCGACGGGTCGACGGAGCGCGCCGCGCCCGCGCCGGCCGTCGAAGAGACGATCGTCGAGCTGGAGACCAATCTGGATGATTACACGCCGCAATGGTTCGATTATCTGCGCGACCGGCTCTTTGCCGCCGGCGCCCTGGACGTCTATCTGACCTCCATCGTGATGAAGCAGGGCCGGCCCGCCACGCAGGTGACCGTGTTGGCCCGTCCCGACGAAGCCCCGGCGCTGACGGCCATCCTCTTCGATGAAACGCCGGCGCTGGGGGTGCGGGTGCGCGACGTCCAGCGCTGGACGCTGCCCCGCCACAACGACCGGCTGCTCACACCGGATGGTCCGGTGCGGGTGAAACTGGTCCGCACGCGGCACGGCATCGACGCGCGCCCGGAATACCGCGACTGCCGCGCCATCGCCGAGCGCACCGGCCGACCGCTCCGCGACGTGATGCGGCGGCTTGAAGAGCTGGCGCGGCGGCGGTTCGGCGGTCGACACGTACGGACGATGGGGGTCATCAGGGGGAGACGAGCATCTCCCCCTGATTCCAAACGATGACGACGGTCGCCTGGCTGACAGGCTCGCTGCTGCTGGTGCTCTACGCCGCCCATCTGTTCACCAACGGCGTGGAATGGCTGGGCAAGCGGCTCGGTTTTTCCCACGGCCTCATCGGCAGCGTGCTGGCGGGCGTCGGCACGGCGCTGCCGGAAACCGCGATCCCCGTCATCGCCATCCTGTTTCGCGGCGACGATCAAAATATGCAGGACGTCGGCGTCGGCGCGATTCTCGGCGCCCCCTTCATGCTGGCCACGCTCACGATCCCGCTGCTGGGCGCGGCGATTTTGGTGCTGGCCTTCAGGAAGCGCCGGGAGGCGCGCTTCAAGCTGGTCCCGCAATTCGTCCGGCTGGACTTGAGCTATTTTCTGGTCGGCTACACCCTCGCGATCGCCACCGCCTTCATGCCCGTCCCCGCGCTGCGCTACGCGGTCGCGATCTTTCTCCTCGGCCTGTACGGCCATTACCTGTGGCGTCTGCAACGGCTGGACCGGGCGCACGTCGATGCCGACGAACTCGTGCCGCCGTTGATCTTTGCCCCGCGGGCGAAGCGGCCGGGCTGGGGGCCGATCGCGGCCCAGGTGAGCGCCGGATTGATCGGCATCATCGCGGGCGCTCATCTGTTCGTGGATGCCATCAATCTGGCTGCGGCGGCGCTGGCCGTGCCCCCGCTGTTGCTCTCCCTGCTGATCACGCCGGTCGCCACCGAGCTGCCCGAGAAGTTCAACAGCCTGATCTGGGTCTATCAGAAGAAGGACTCGCTGGCCGTCGCCAACATCACCGGCGCGATGGTCTTTCAGTCGACCTTTCCCGTCGCGGTCGGATTGATCGGCACCCCCTGGCTGCTCAACTGGCACGGGCTGACCACCGGCATCTCGGCGCTGGTCGCGGCCGCCGGCTATTTGGCGCTCATGCGCTGGCGCGGCGCATGGGGACCCCGGGAGGTGATGCTGGGGGTGCTGCTCTATATCGGCTTTGCCGTGGCGTTGCTGATCTTTTGATCCCTCCAGGGCCGCAATTTTGACAGCCATAACGAAGAGTGCTACACTAAGGCCGCGTCTCAGAGTGACCCGATTGTGTTGGTGTAAAGCCGGTTTAGCCGTTCCGGGGGCGAAATCGAAGGGCAGGGGAACAAGGTTATGGATATCCTGATCGCTGATGATGAGCCCTATATTCTGCGCTCACTCTCCTTTGTCCTGAAGAAAGAAGGTTACTCCTGCGAAACCGCCCGGGACGGCGAGGAAGCGATCGAGAAAGCCAAGCGGCTGCAACCCAAGGTTCTCTTCCTCGACATCATGATGCCGAAAAAGACCGGCTTCGAAGTCTGCCGGATCTTGAAGGCCGACCCGACCTACCGCGCCACCCGCATCATCATGCTCACCGCCAAAGGCCAGCAGCACGACATCGAAGAGGCCAAATCGAGCGGCGCGGACGATTACGTCACCAAGCCCTTCAGCCCGAGAAAAGTGCTGGAAAAGCTCGCCTCGCTCATCAACGCCAAGACCTGATCGCCGCCGCGGCCGGCCGCGCCACCCGGCAGTCTAATCAACTGATATTGTTTTACTTTTCTTCGATGCCGCGTTTTGACAATATTTTCCGCCGGGACTATAATGATTATGTTTTCCTCTCCGGCGGATCTTCATGATTCAGCGGCGCCCGACATATAAACTCACCTATAAGTTGATGGCGGTCATCCTCGGCGCCGGACTGCTCTCGCTCGTCATTGCGCTGGTGCTGGTCTATCTGGTGCAGAAAAAAGCGCTGACCGAATCGCTCGGCAATCAATTCAAAGTGATGGCCAACATCACCAGCGCCCGGCTGACGCACCTGCTCGACCAAACGGTCAGCGAAGCGACGCTGCTGGGCCTGGATCCCGTCATCCGGGAGACGGTCGAACAGGCCAATCAACGGTATATCGGACAATCGCCCGCCGAGATTCGGGCCGACATCGACCAGTTGAAGCGGCAATGGGACCGGGATGCCGTGCCGGCCGCCTTCAAGCACCGCTACAGCGACAGTCATGCCGCGCTCTTTTTGCGCCGCTATCTGGAGCTGCCCAGCATCGCCGGCAAATACTACTCGGTCGTGGTCGCCGACAAACACGGGCTGCTGGTCGCCAGCCCGATGCCCCCGCTCTCGATCGATTTCAGTAACGACCCGTGGTGGCAGGCCGCCTTCCGGCAGGGCGGCGGGCATTACATCAGCGACGTGTCGCTGGCCGCGCCCTCCAAAGGGGCGGAAAAACGGTATCTCATCGAGTTCGCCGTCCCCATTATCGATCTGCAGGGGCGCGAGGCGATCGGCGCCCTGCTGGTGGTCAGCACGGTGAGCCATCTGTTCGCCGCCGTCACCGGCATTCATATCGGCAAGGACGACCATATCATGCTGGCCAGCTCCGACGGCACGCTGCTGTTTTGCCCCGTCCTCCTGATCAAAAATCATACGCTCAAGCCGGAGCTTATCTCGGCGATCGCGCAGCCGGAATCGGGCTGGACCACCACCGACTTCGACGTCCATTTCAGCGGACGGGCCTCGCTCAACGGCTACGCGCCCGTCACCCCGACCACGGTGCTCAGCCCGAAAAGTTTCGGCGGCCAGCGCTGGTACATCTTCACCAGCCAGGATCCCAACGAAACCTACCGGCCGATGACCCAGTTGCTGACCTGGGTGTCGATCGCCGGCGCGGGCGGATTGGGCCTGCTGGGCGTTGCGGCGGTCTTCTTCGCCTACCGGTTCTCCAAGCCGATCCAGGAGCTGCAACGGGGCGCCAAGCTGATCGGCTTCGGCAACCTCGATTACCGCCTGACGATCCCGACCGGCGACGAGGTCGAGGAGCTGTCCCACGAATTCAACGAAATGGCCAACAAGCTGAAGACGGCCTACACCGGGCTGGAGCAGCGGGTGGCGCAGCGGACACGGGAGCTGGAGGATCGCAACCGGCAGCTTTCGATCCTCTATGCCGTCAGTTCGAGCCTCAGCGCCGCCACCGAATTGACAGGGTTGTTGTCCACCGTGCTGGCCACGACCACCCAGCAGTTGGGCTCGCTCATGACGCTGGTCCATCTGGCCGGCCATAAGCAGCCGCTCTACTGGAGCGACGAGCACACGCTGCCGGCCGACCGGGAGGAGATCGAGCGCGCCGTGCTGCAAGCCTGCCAGGAATGCATGCAGCCGCCCGCGCAGGCGGTGCGCCTCAAACAGGTCATCCTGCACGACACAGCCGCCGACGTCTCCGAGCCCCCCGCGGCGCTGCCCGCGGTGTCGGCCGAGAACGGCGCCCGGTCACCCGTCCCTGCCGCGGAGCCGGGCCAAGGCCCGGTCAGTAATCCCACCATGCGCATTTTCATTCTGCTGTCCATTCCCCTGGTCTCGAAGAACCGGGTGGTGGGCGCCATGGTCCTCTGCTACCCCGACGGCGGCGGCCTGCGGCTCGAGCACGATCGCTACCTGCTGCTCACGCTGGGCCATCAGATCGGCGCCGCCATCGAAGCGGCCCAGCTCTTCGAGCAAACCAAGAAGCTGGACCAGCTCAAATCGGAGTTCGTCTCCAAGGTCTCGCACGAGCTGCGCA
>CAZJRH010000155.1:0-2041 GCA_964548215.1 uncultured Nitrospirota bacterium | reverse complement strand
GGCGGACGCGCCGCTGCTCCGCGGGGAGCTGGAATTTTTGCGCCACATCCTGCACCAATTCGCCGAGCGAGAACGATTCCGCATGAGGCGCCGCCTGCTGGGAATCCAATTTCGCCAGCTCAAACAGTTCGGCGACCAGCTTGCCCAATCGCACGCTGTGCGTTGAGGCGATTTCGAGGTAGCGGTGTTGCTCCTCGGGCGACAACGTGCCTTCCTTGAGCAGCAAGGTCTCCAGGTAGCCCTGGAGGGAGGCCAGGGGCGTGCGAAGATCGTGGGAGACGTTGGCCACCAGCTCGCGGCGAAGCGCATCCGTCTGTTTCAGCCTATTCCATTGCTGCAGAATGCGGTCGGCCATTCGTTTGAATGTCGCCCCCAGCCGGTCGATTTCATCTCCCGGCCGCGCGTCCGAAGGAGATTCGAAATTCAACGAGTCCGAAAAATCTCGGCGTGCAAAGCGTTCCACCGCTGAGTCCAGCCGCGTGAGCCGCCGCGTCAGCCGATTAAAAAACAGGAGACCGGCCAGCAATGCGGACAGCAACCCCCCGGCGACGGCCCATGCGCTCAATCGCAAGATGTAACTGCCCTGCAGCATCTGGGCGGCTGAATCAAATTCTTCGCCTCCCAGAATCACATAGAGATAGCCTTCGATCGGCCCGCCCTCCTTCGGAATTGGACAGACCGAAAAAATCTTCTGGCGATGGAGATCCCTTGGGTCGTCACCCAGAATCGGGAACACCTCGGTCTCGGTTGCGAACCGTCGCAAGGGTTCCAGGGCGACCCGCTCCCGCTTGACCGTGCCGAGCGGCGCCGAATAGGCCAGGATTCGCCCACCGGCGTCGAGCAGGTAAATCTCGATGTTCGGATTGATCACCATCAGCATATGAAAGATCTCTTTGAGGGCTGCGTCATTGACCCGGCCCTTGTCCAGGAGATTCGTTTCGGAGACGAGGTTCTTGGCCAGGCCCCGATTCAGTTTCTGATTGACCTCCTGCAGATACATCCGAGTGGTGAAGAGGGTCACCAGAACATACAGAATGCCCATGAGGCAGAAGAGCCCCAGGAAGACGGCGGCGAGTTTGGCATAGAGCGTCTTGAACATGGCCCTACGTCGGTTTCCCATCTTCCGGTTCAACGAACTTGTAGCCGACGCCCCAGACCGTCAGCACATATCGGGGACGGGTCGGATCCTTTTCGATTTTGGCCCTGAGCCGGTTGATATGCGAATTGACGGTATGTTCATATCCGTCGTGCGCATAACCCCACACCAGATCCAGCAGTTGCGCGCGGGTGTAGACCCGGCCGGGATGTTGCGCGAACTGAAGAAGGAGGTCGAACTCTTTCGCCGTCAGATCGGCCGGTTTCCCCTGAAGCGTGACCTTGCGCTTTTCCACATCAATCACCAAATCGCCCGTCTGGATCGTTTTGCGACCCTCCGAAGGCGCCTGTGCTCCCAGCGCCTCGATACGACGGAACAGCGCCTTGACCCGCGCCATGAGCTCCCGAATACTGAACGGTTTGGTCAGGTAATCATCGGCGCCGACTTCCAGTCCCAGCACGCGGTCGACTTCCGCCGACTTAGCCGTGAGCATCAGAATGGGGGTATACCGGGGGCCGGCGCGCAGGCGCCGGCAAATTTCCAGTCCGTCAAGGCCGGGAAGCATCAGGTCCAGGATGATGAGATCATATGGCCTCGCAGCCGCCTTCTCCAGGCCGGCGGTGCCATTAGACGCCAGATGCACCTCGCAGCCCAGGTCCTGAAGATGGAGCTCTACGAGGCGGGCGATATCGCGGTCGTCTTCAACAACGAGAATCTTGCGCGTCATGGGGCTCCCGTTTCCGGTCAAAATATATCAGGAGAGTATCACAAATGCATCACGGGCCGGCTCATTCGAGGGAGGGTTATAGCGGGGCGGATTCAACTTGCACAGCGTCAAATTTTTGGGGCTTGGGCCAGGCTGGACGAACTACCCGCCGATATTGATCATCGTCACCAGCATGTGTTCCCGCGGCGCGGTCGAAAGCTCGTGGGCGGGCGGTTTGA
>CAZJRH010000154.1:0-1635 GCA_964548215.1 uncultured Nitrospirota bacterium | reverse complement strand
CGGCAAGGAGACGCGGGCGCTCCTGGATTCCCGGGGCGATGCTGACGGGAACGCCATTGAGGGCCCACACGATCTGCCCGTCATCCGTCACCCGTTGCGCGAAGATATCGTGTTCCACCACGTAGGCGATGTATCGTCGTTGGTCCACCCAGACAATAATGATGCCGCCGTTGCCATCGCTGACCAGCGCCGGCGCAAATTGTCCTCTGACCGCCACCGCGATCGGCAGTCCGTTGGCCCCCCAGAGTGGTTGGCCGTCGGCGTTGAGATGTTGAGCGTAGATATCGGCGGTGGGGATTCCGCTCACCCAAACGATGAAGGCCCCGCCGAGGCCGTCACTCAGGATGCGGGGATTGGTTTTCATGCTGTTTGCCATACTGGTTGGCACGCCCGTGTCGGCCCATTGCGGCTGCCCATCGGCATTGAGTCGTTGTGCATAGATATCGGTGGACGCAGGGAACCGTCGGTTGTCCTGCCAGACCGCAATCAGCCCACCATGGCCGTCCGTCGTGATTGCCCGAAGAAATTGATCCTGCGCGGCCGTGACGACAGGGACGCCATCCTCGGTCCATTGGATCGTGGGTCCGGCCATTACCGGGCTCAGTCCCAAAAGCCCCGTCCCGATGATGCTCACCAATAATGACGCAATACGGCGCTGGATGGCAGTGATCATTGAGGACCCCCTTAAGGACGATGCAAGCGGACGGGAAGCGCCGTAGAAAACGGCGCGCAGACGCGGGTGTTGACGAACAATAACCATCGACCACTTCGGCGGCTGTGCTGCCATGGCCCCCGCTTTGTGCGGAGGGGGTAGGCCACTCGCTCTGCGACCCCGCCTTTCGGTCGGGGATTGCTCTTCTCGGTGGTCTCGGCGGCGGGGGCGTGATGCCCTTCACCGCCAAGTACAGACAAAGGTAGCGTATGAAGAGATTTTGTCAAGACACACAGCGGCGAAAATAGACGGCTGAAACTGTTTGATAAATCAGCGGAAGAAACGCTCTGCTCAGGCCATTGATCGCAGGATCTTGACCCGTGCCTCGGTCGGCGGGTGGGTCGACATGAGCTTGCTCGCCTGCATGCCGAAGACCTTCACGGGGTTCACGATATAGAGATGCTGTGTGGCCCGGTTGGCCGCTTCCAGCGGCTCCGGGTCGTCGGCGATCTTTTCCAGCGCATTGGCCAGCCCCGTCGGGTTCCGGGTCAACTGCACGCTGCTGGCGTCGGCCAGCAGCTCCCGCTTGCGGGAGACCGCCATTTGCAGAATGGCCGCGACGATCGGCGCCACAATCGCCAGGACCAGCGCCAAGACGATCAACGGCGCGGCTCCCCGGCCGCCGAGACGGGTCCGTCGGCCGCCGCGCGCCGACCGCAGGAACAGATCGCAAAAGAGCGCAATCGAGCCCACCAGGATCGCCACCAGCATCGAGTAGCGGATATCCATGTTGCGGATGTGGCTCATCTCGTGGCCGATGACGCCTTCCAACTCCTCGCGATTGAGTTTCTGGAGCAGGCCGCGGGTCACCGTGATGGCGGCATGCTGCGGATCTCGGCCGGTGGCGAAGGCGTTGGGGGCGCTGTCCTCGATCAGATAAACGGCCGGTTTGGGCAGGCCTGACGCGATTGCCATCTCCTCGA
>CAZJRH010000153.1:0-11651 GCA_964548215.1 uncultured Nitrospirota bacterium | reverse complement strand
CGGGTGGTGTGGATGGCGAACTTGCCCAGGTCGCTGACGATCCACTTGCGCCCCAGCTTTTCCGCCACCGCCGCTGTCGTGCCGCTGCCGCAGAAAAAGTCCGCCACCAAATCGCCTTCGTTGCTGCTGGTCTTGAGGATGCGTTCGAGGAGGGCTTCGGGTTTTTGGGTGGGGTAATTGAGCAGTTCGTCCGATATAGGATTTACCGGTGGAATATCATCCCAAATGGTTTGTATAACTGTACCTTGTGTGTCATCGAGGTATTGCTTAATGTTTGGCTGACCTGTTGAGGCATATACAATTTTGCCTGATTTCAGTCCTTCATCAATTCGATCTTGAGACCAGGCCCAGTGTCTGCCAGTTGGGGGCGCTATCATTTTCCCGCCAAAATTCCGGGCCGGCCCCGGTCCAGCCCCAGACAATGTCACTAACCTAAACGGCTTCCCAGTTTCATCAAGTTGACCATAATGAGATTTCTTGTAGTCTTCTGAATGAGGCTTGTACTGCTTGTTAAAGATAATGTTGGGCGATTTGGCATAGTAGAAAAGTGTGTCATCCACAATCCCAAACCTTTTTGCATCACTGTGCGAGTAGATGCGTTTCCACGTCAACTGGTTGCGCAATTGCGCACTCCCGAATACCTCATCAAGAACCAATCGAATAAGGCTGTTCACCCGCCAGTCACAATGCACATAAATGCTTCCATCCTCCGCCAGCAGGTCCCGCATTAACACCAGCCGCTCGTAGATCATGGCGATGAATGAAGCCGCACCCTTCCCCCAGGTGTCGCGGTAGGCAATCTCTTCCAGGATGCCTGGTTTCTTCGTGAAGGTGTCATCCCCGATCTCAATGTCCATTGAAAAATCCGCGCCCACGTCGAAGGGCGGATCAATGTAAATCAGCTTCAGGCCGCCCTGTTTTTCAATCTCCTCACGCAACGGGCCGTTCTTCAGCGATGAGAGGATCAGCTTGTTGTCGCCCCAGATGAGCTTATTCGTCCAACCCTTGAGCTGGCGTCCGCGGGAGTCAAAAAGACCTGGTTGCAATGCCGTGTCTGCCGGCTTCTCGGCGCGCGGCTCATCCACCTGTTCGATGACCTGGAAGGGCAGGACGATACTACTGACCTCGTTAGTCTTGCCGTTCCATACCAACTCCACCTCCCGCTTGTCCTCGAAGAGCAGAAAGCGGTACTTGTCGGGCAGCGGCTTGCCGGCTTCCAGAAAGCGGAGGATCTCTTGTTGCTCTTGTTCGGTCAGTCGCGACATGAAGGTTCTCTTTTTCTCGATGTCCTACCTAGTGTCAGACTCAGGGGCGCGCCGGCACGATGCCAGCAAAGCACTCGGCCGCTCTCGGCGAGTCGCCTTCAGCCGCCTGTTATCACTCACGCCGGATCCCTCGGTCGACACACGGAACCGCTTTAGGCGCCTGCCTTAAGGTTAATATTGGTGGCACTACAGTTACAGCGCATTTCCTCCGCCTTCCCTTTGCGCGGCAGAACGTAAAGGTAAGATTTGCAGTTTGCGTTCTCGCAACGCAGGTTCTCAAGCAGGTCCTTGAATGCGTCCACGACTTCCTGGAACTCATGGCGTTGCAGATTGGCCCACTCGTTGAAATGAACGGACGCGTTGATAGCCCACTGCTCCGCATTTGTTTTAGCAATAAGCTCTTTCACCTTTTCACGCATGACGACGAGAGCTTTTTTCTCATCGTCCCGTTTCCAGTGGGCGGCGGATTTTTCGCCGTCCTCAAGCCTTTTCCGCCATTCCTTCAGGACATGAGGCAGAAGGTCGCCGAGGTCGTAGTGACTGTCGCCTCTGAACTCGATCCGCGCCCGGAGATTATCGGCGAGGATAGTCGCCGTATATTCTAGATAGCGCCGCAACAGCCAGGCGGCCTTGGCAACGTCGTCCTTGTCAAGCTCGCATTGTAGTTCGGTCCAGATATCGTTGTCGTCCCAGACTCGCGGACCCGCATCAATTGTCCATCCGCCGAATGACTGACTACGGGCAATCAGGCCTTCGGTTTTCATGTACTGGAGCCACACCCGGTCATGTGTCGTGAGTATGAACTGCGTGTTCGGAAACTCCGATTTAAGAAGGCGGCAGACCTCGCGACGGTGGCCTGTATCCACCGACATGAGCACATCGTCGAGAACGGCGAAGGTGAACTTGTCGCCGAGCGTATGCTTCATCAGGGCCAGATAGAGGCAGAGGCCCATGCCGTCCTGATGCCCCTCGCTGTGATAAGCGCCGGGCGGAAAGAGGCCACGCCCGTAGAAATCAACGTCAAAGCTCAGCTTTGCGGGCGCCGACTTGAGCTTGCCGACAAACTTCTCTTCGTCCTCGCGATTGATCACGCGGTAGTAATTTGTGAATTCCTCGGCAACTTTGTCGTAGATGCTTTCCAGAACCGTGGTGCAGCTGGTGTTGTAGTAATCGAGCACCTTCTGCGCGATGGCGCTGCACGCTTTCTGCTCCTTCACCGTTTTCGTTGCGCCCAGGAGCTTTTCATAGCGCTCTTGCGCAACAATCAGAATGTCGCGTGCCACGTCCTCGGTCGACGTGTCCGGGAGGGCATTCACGGCCGCGTGGCATTCGTCGATGCGGGTTTGCTGGTCGGTTTTGGGCGACCACCAAGACGCTGAAACAGCTTGCAGGGCAGGCTCGATTTCGCTGTGATCCTTTAAAAAGTCTGTGAGCGCGGCCTCGGCGCTTTTGAGTTCCGTGAGGTAGCCCGAAAGCTCGGCCTGTTGGACGGGCGGCTTGAGGCTCTGGCTGTACTGTATTGCCCGCTCGACCGCTTGAATGCGCTCGGACAGCGATTGAAGGATGGCATTCATGTCATCCCGAAGCTGCACCAGAAGCTGCTCGATCTCCTCCGCGCTCAGCAGCTTTTTGCGCAAGTGTTCGCGCAGCTCCTCGGCATTCCATTCTGTATCGCAGAGGGGACAGGCATCTTCGGTTATGAGATCAAGGCCTGTCTTGATGAATCCGTGCCGCCGCGCTAGCGTCAGGGCTTTCTCATCGTCCTTGAGTTTCTTCAGGACGGTCTTGACTGACTGTCGGCGCTCAGCAAGGTCGGGGGGTTCTCCGTCCTTGATCGCTGATTGAAGAGCCGAGAGGTCGGCCAATGCCGTGGCCTTACGCAATGCCGGTTTCTTTTGCCCGTCCTGTGGCGCGGCAACGCCAGCTTTGAACGAGGTATCCTTGGTCAGCTCCGTAAGATCTTCCAAGCATAGAAGTTTGCGCTTCTCATTGACCTTTTCCAGAACAAGAGCGCGCTCGAGCCTGTCGATCTTGAGAGCGTTCTTAAGGTCGGTTTCGGCCCGCGAGCGAGCGCGGTCCGCCTCGTCCGCTTCGTCCTTGCGTTTGTTGCAGAAGGTCGTGAGATTTTTGCGCAGCTTCTCGATGTGTTCGAGGCGCAGAAGGGTCTGAACATCCTCGGACCGCTTACCGGGCGGCGTGATGATGTACTTGATGATCTCGCGGCGGGAGAGTGCGAACTCCGGGTGTGTTTGCAACTCTTCAATGATACCCTCCAAGTCCGCATCATTGGGGGTGATTTCCGCCTTCCGCGGGTTCTTCACCGAACGGTGAATCTTTACCGACTTGCCCAGCGACGGGATGTCCGCCGTGATCGTGACGCTCGCTTTTTCTGGATGGTCGTGCTGGTCAACGTGCGGCGCGTGGGCTTTGACACTGAGACCTGCGCTGCCTTGCCCTGACAGTCGCGTCACGTCTCCTGTGATGCAGAACTCCACGGCATCGACAACGCCGCTCTTACCGGTGCCATTGGGGCCACAGATACCGAAATTCTTCGCGTCGAGGTCGAGGTCAAGATCGCGGATGCCACGGAACTCCTCAATATGAATGGTCTTGACCCGGATCATGCCTCACCGTCCGGGGAAGGATCGAACAAGGCCCTATTGATTTCGTCAGGCTTCGGAACAGCAGGTTTTCGCAAAAGCTTTTCAAGACGGTCGATGGCGTCGCCTTCGATCCCATCATCGGCGCGCATGCGAGCGGTGAACTGGTCGATCACCTGCAAGACTGTTGGCGAAAGACCAACGTAACCATCTTCATTTGTCATGCAGTTGTCTCCACTCTAAAAAAACAGGGTCAGAGTACTTTTTCCTACCGCGTCGCACCGCTCAATCTCACGAAATATTACTCCGACCCAAATTTTTCTTGTTACTTTTTCTTCGGCGGCTTTTCAGCAAGGATTGAATCCTCATTGGATTCCTCTTCGCTGATTTGCAAGATCGGCTCAGATCTTTCTGGCAGTTGACGGAGAGAACTTCCCGCATTCAGGATTTGAGAAACTTTCTCGAACTGTAATCGTAGATTCTTGAATTCGCTCTTCAGGCGATCATGCTCTTGCTTTTGCTCAGGCGTTACCGCCTCACCTTCAGGAGCGGCCGGTTCCGCAGGTTCTACCGGCGCAGCCGAATCAACTTCCACGGTCCCCCCCCTATCCACGAAGCGAGCAATCTGACGAATGGAAATGGTCAGGTGTGTCTCGAGTTCATTTCTGCGGTCCGCATCGATCTTAGGATGGACCTCTTTTACTAAGTCCTTTGCGAGTGCCAAAATCCCGCTCTCAACAATATCCTTTTCGTGTTTCTGAATGGCCGCCACCTCAGCGACAGGCGCTCCCAATTCTTTGAGTTCCAATCGGTGCTTCCGAATCTCAAGAACTTTAAGGTACCACTCCAGCACTTTGTCGATAGTGCGAGAGAGAAGATCGGCTGCGATAATGCCGAGAGGTAAATAGATCTCATAACTACCGGAGGCCAAGCCGGTAATTGTGACTTCGCGTTCGTCATCACCAGCGACTTCCTGAAATCCACGGACAATCTTGTTCCAGGCGGAAAGTTCCTTAACGAGAGTCGAAAGTTTGTGGTCGACGAGACCCTCCGGGATTAGAACGCCGACCTCAAACTGACCTTCCGGGATTGCATGTGGAGATAAACCAAGAGCTTCGAGGCCAGCTTTTGCTTGGGTGCATGCCTTTCTGAACGTGTCAAGGTCAGCCTGCAAGCTGGTGAGCCCCGTCACAATACCGGCCGTCGTTTGTCCAGATACAGACAAGAGGGTACTTAGCCGCTCTCGGAAGCCAAGTCCCACGCGCTGATCTCCGCCGATAGCATTCAGGACTGCGGTCTTGCTGGGTGGGTATTGAGGAAACACGCCTTCGTCAACGCACTTCACTAAGGCGCTGAATGCCTTTTGGATTGCAGGGGCGTTGTCTACGGTGGGACTATCCCTCGCGATTGTGTATTGCTGGATGAAAGTTGACAGCAACTTCGAAAGGTCTGCCTTATATTCGATTTCGACATCGTTGACGACGGCAAGTAGACGAGAGACATCCATAGCTGTAGTTCTCCTAATGAATGGCTGGGGTCAAATCTGCTATTGGCTCATCTTGTATTTCGCTTGTTTCATGTCTGTACATACGCCGCGATCACTACCCGTTTCTCGTGCCCCTGCGTTGAATGAAGGTTGTAAAGAACTGGGGACAGATTTATTTTCTGATGACCGCGCGGGATGACGTGGTGCGGCCAGTCGGCTAAGACGAGGCGGGGCTGGCGGGCCATGCCGGCAGTCTGCCAAAGAGCGCAGGGCAAATCAAGAAAAGAAATCCGTCCGCATTTCATTGGCGAAAATCCCTCAATGCTCCTCTTTCCGCCCTCTCGCCGCGCGCGGGCGGGCGAAAATTCAGATCTCTGTCCTTACTGCTTCGGAAAATCCAAGTCTTGAAGCCTTACTACAATGCTATGGCCCCGCATCCTTTTGACCAGCCCGTCATCCGCCGTCACGAGGGGGAATCCCTTCATCTCCGCCAGCGCCACGTAGCAGGCATCATACATCGTGATGCCGTAGCTCCAGGCAATGGCATTGGTTTTTCTGAGCAGATCCCATGACAGCGGCTCCATATGGAAATTAAAATGCTCCAAGACTCTGAGCGCCGACGAGGCATCTTCTTCCGTGGCCTTTGCATGGAATCTCAGAACGTTGAGCATTTCCAAAAAGAACAGCTCCGGGACAATGAAGCGGCAACGCCCGCTGGCATGACGCTCCCGAAGCGCCAGCGCCGTGTCACGATGCGGTTCCGGCTTGGTGCTGAACCACTTGAAGGCCACTGACGCATCAAGCACATACGCGGCATGGTAGGAAGCAATCATGCCCGGCGACGTTTCTTGGGGGGAGCTTCCTGCGCATAACTATGATCTTTCTTCCATCCCGTCCCATATCGCGCTTCCCTCGCATCTCTCAACGCTGGAACCGGATCCCATGCACCCAATTTTTGAGCCAGCGTATCCATCGCGCGGCAGGCCTCTTCCATCTCCGCGCGCCGGCGGGTTTCTTCCTGCTCCCGCTTCGCCCTCTCCAGATAATCTTCCATGGCCTTCTGAATGAGCCGGCTTCGGCTCAATCCTTCCCGCTCGGCTGCATGGTCAAACTGCTCAAGCTGCTCATCCGGCAAAAAGATATTGACCCGTGCCATCCCCACCCCCTCCAGATGACACACTTAATAACACACTATAAGTGTGGTGTCAAGTGTGTAATTATGGATTTGCAACACGCGTGGACTTGATATATTAACCTGGGATTACAATAGCTTATAACTTCGCCAGCACGCCGCGTCAGGGATTACATCTTTAATTTTCTTTTACGCGTTGCTGCACGGCTTCCCAAATGTTCACCAGGCCTAATTGTTTCGCCCAGCCTGAAATGTAATCCAGATCAACCTCGTTACCGCTGATCTTCAAAATGCCCGTAATATCGCGGAGATGTTTCTCCGACCCACCCTCGCGGTAATACTCCATCTTCTTGATGATGACATCTTCCGGCGACGCAAAATCGGCCTGATAGAATTCAGATGGGAAAATTCGACGCGCCCGCCCGAACCGGCTGTGATCAAACGGCGTCTCCTGCTTGAGCATCACATCCACCTTCAGGCCAGATGCAGGATGGATAATGTTGAACTGGCTGCGCCGTCCGATCGCGCCGCGAATCATTTCCTCGCTGACATAAAAGTCATCCGGCGGGAAGGCCGCCACAAGAGCACTGATGTGGCGTTCATCAATTTGCGCCACGATATCGATATCGTTCGTCAACCTGGGCTCTCCATAGGCCATGCTGGCGACGGATCCCGTAATCAAATACGGGATGTGCAACCGTTCAAACGTCTCAACGATTTTATGCAAAAGATCATACAGATCCATGAGACAACCTTCCGGCGACCTCGGCCTGAATGCGGCGATCATCCCAATCCGGATGGCTTTTCCGCAGATGGACTGTCAGCATTCGCCGCGCAGACGTCCAGAGGGAAAAACCGATCGCAATGCGCGCCGCGGGCGTCTTGCGACGCAGCACAGCCGCCATGGCCTCTTCCACCACCTCGATCTGTCCCCGATCAAGCCTCACGCCAGCATCCCGTCGCTATAACTTCGCCAGCACGCCGCGGTTGACATCGATGGCCGCCTCCTTGCCGACCAGGACTTCGACCAGCGCCATGGCGAATTCCATCGCAGTGCCTGGGCTGCGGCTGGTGATGATCTTGCCATCGATGACGACGCGCTCTTCCGAATAGGCCGCCGATCCCAACTTGTGCTCGACCGATGGATGGCTGGTCACCCGCTTGCCGTCGATCAGCCCCAGCTCCGACAGCACCGTCGGCGCCGCGCAGATGGCGGCCAGATATTTGCCTTGCTGCGCCGCGTCCTTCAACAACCGCTGGGTCTCTGCGCATCGGGCCAAGTGCTCGGCGCCCTGCGCGCCACCGGGCAACACCACCATATCGACATCCGCCGCCTCGACAGCGGAGATCGAGCAATCGGCCATCAGCCGGATGCCGTTGCGCCCCACGATGGGATCCGGTGAGACGCCGGCGACGATCACATCGACGCCGGCCCGGCGAAGGATGTCGATCACCGTCACCGCTTCGATCTCCTCAAAACCCTGGGCCAGGGGAACGACAACTCGCTTTTTCATGTTTCCATCATAGAAAACACACCGAACAGAGTCAAGAAAACCACTTGTGGGCGGGGCGGCAAAAATGGGGACACGTCCCAATTATTGTTGGTAACGCGAAGAAACGAGGATAATTGGGACGTGTCCCTATTTTTGAAACAGGCCCATGTGAAACTGACCCACTACCGCTTGCGCCTCCATCCTCGCTTTGGTAAGCTCCCGCGGTCATGCTCAAAGCTGTCATTTTCGACTTCAACGGCGTCATTGCCAATGACGAACCGCTCCATCTGGAAATGTTCCAGAAAGTGCTGGCCGAGCAGGGCATTCCGCTCTTCCGCCAGGAATATTACAGCAACTTTCTCGGCATGGACGACCGCGACTGTTTCAAGGCCGTGCTGGGGGCGCGCAAACGGCCGGCCGACGATGGGCTGGTGGAGATGCTGATCGCCCGAAAGGCCGAATATTATGCCCAGGCGATCAAGGAACGGCTGGTGATTTTTCCGGGCGCCGCGGAGCTGATCAAAACCGCCGCGGCCCGCTGGCCGCTCGCGATCGCCTCTGGCGCGCTCCGCCACGAGATCGAAGAGATCGTGACAACGATCGGCGTCCGTTCCTGTTTCACCGCGATCGTCAGCGCGGAGGACGTCCGGCACGGCAAACCCCATCCCGAAGGCTTCCAGACGGCGCTGGCACGGTTGAATCGTGAACGGCGCGGCGCCCAAGCGCTCGCCCCCGCCGATTGCCTGGTGATTGAAGATTCGCCCTGGGGCATCAAGGCGGCCCGCGCCGCCGGCATGAAATGTCTGGGAGTGACCAATTCCTATCCGGCCGATTCTCTGAGCGACGCTGATCACGTGCTCTCGACGCTCGAGGGGGTGCCGCTGTCGATGCTGGAAGGGTTATTCGGGTAAATCCGGCGGCGCCTAGTTTCGCTTGCCGGCCAGCGCCCGCTTGACGAGCGACAGTTTTTCCAGAAACTTCTTCTCCGTCAGGACCGGCACGGGGCTGTCCGTCACGACCGACGACTCCATCGTCACCCACGACCGGCAGCCGGCAAATCGAGGCTCCTCGAGCACCGGAATCACCCGGGGCAAGCGATAGACCCGCATACCCAGCACCGTCAGATCGGGCACCCGCCGATCGAAGCGGTTTCGAACCTCCTCCGCCGACCAGATATGGAACGGCTCCAGCGCCGCAACCTGCTCCCACTCCGTGAGCTGGGCGGCAAACACCACGGATACATAAGCGCGCAATTCGACATAGTCCGCCGCCTTGGGTTTGACCGATTTCAGCAGGGATCGCTCCGACTCCTTGATCCCCTCGCCCTGCTGATGGGTATAGGTGGGATAGAGGAAAAATTCACGGTAATCGACGGAGAACACCCCCCCCTCCTCGCTGATCCCTCCCTTGCGCAGGAGGATGATCTGGCGGCCTGCGAGCAGGGCATCGATGATGACGGCCCATTCTTTTAATCCGACAGTGTTTGTAATTTGCATGGGAAGCCTATATACGGGGGAAAAGGTTCACGTGAGATTCGACATCCGTTATTCGAAATTTCACCCTTTAAAAGGGTCCCTGAAGGAATGGATTGCTGCGCCGCTCCTGGCCGATCGTCGTGTCCGGCCCGTGGCCGGGATAGACGGCCGTCTCATCGGGCAGCGTCAGCAACCGCCGTTCGATCGAGGCCATTAACTGCTCCTGCGAGCCGCCCCACAGGTCGGTGCGTCCGACACTGCCGCAAAAAAGTGTATCGCCGGAAAATAACAGGCGGGCCTCGCCCATGGAAAAGCAGACGCTGCCCGGCGTGTGGCCGGGCGTATGCAGCACGTCCAGCGCCAGTCCGCCCGCTTTCACGGCCTCGCCATCTTCACACCAGCGGGTGATCGGCGTCGCCTCGGGCGCGGGAAGGCCGAACCACCGCGCCTGCAGCGCCAGATTGGCGTAGAGCGGTTCATCGCCGCGGTGCAGGCAGACCTCAGCGCCCGTGGCCTTGCGCAGGGGCGCCGTCGCGCCGACGTGATCGAAATGGGCATGGGTCTGCACAATGACCCGGACGGTCAGCCGATGACGGTCGAGCAGCGCCAGGATGCGGTCGGCCTCTTCTCCCGGATCGATGACCACCGCCTCGCGCGTCCGGTCGTCGCCCAGGATGTAGCAATTGCATTGCAACGGTCCGACCGCCAATTGCTCAAAAATCATGAATACCCCCGATGAAAACGTGCAAGCGTGCTCAAATTATAGCACCTCACGAATCTCTCGGCTTTCACTCGCCGACCTTCATCAGCAGTCCCAGCTCCCTGACCTGGCCGAAGATCCAATAAAAAAAGGCCAGAGCGGCGAGCAAGTAGAGGACATTCAACCCCGTCGCCCAGAGCAACTCGTTGAGCGGAAAGTTCCCGTGCCTCAACACTTGACGCATGCCTTCAAACACATGGGTCGCCGGCACCATTTTCGCCACCGGCTGCAGCCAGCCGGGCAGGATGGTCACGGGGTAGAACACCGCCGAAATCGGCTGGAAGAGAAAGGTCATCCCCCAGGCGAGTACTTCGGCCTTCTGTCCAAAGCGCAGGATGATCGCCGTGGTCACCACGCCAATCGCCCAGCCCATCGCGACGAGATTGATGATGAAGGGCCACAGCGCCACGCCCAAAATCAGCAGGTTGAATGAATAGACGGCCCAGGCCAGAAACGCGCTGGCCAGCGTCGCCGCGGTGACCATGAACAGCCCCATCAGCATCGATGCCGTCAGGAATTCGATCGGCCGCAACGGCGTCACAAAGAGGTTCAGCAGGTTGCGGGACCAGACCTCCTCCAAAAAGGTGATCGAAATGCCCTGCTGCGACCGGAAGAGAATGTCCCACAGGATCAACGCTCCCAGAAACGCCACCACGACATTGGCCAGATACTGCTGTAAATAGACCGTAATGAATCCCCAGACGAAGATATCAACCACCGGCCAGTAAAAGATGCCCATCCAACGGGAGAGGCTCCGCTTGTAGAGATAAAAATGGCGGGTGAAAATCGCCCAGACCCGGTACCACTTGAACGACGAGATCACGACGGCTCCCGCGCGATCATCAAAAACAGTTCTTCCAGGCTGGTCTGCTGATATTTCGCCATCACCGCCCGCGGCGTGTCCATCGCGATGATCCGCCCCTTGTGCAGAAAAATAATCCGGTCGCACAGCGCTTCCATCTCCTGCATGTTGTGCGACGTGTAGAAAATCGCCGTGCCGCGCCGCAACTGCGTTTCCCGCAGCAACCGGCGTGTCTTGTCGGCGATGTCGGGATCCAAACTGGCCGTCGGCTCGTCCAGAAAAAGAATTTTCGGTTCGTTCAGGAACGCCTTGGCCAGGCAGACTCTCGTGAGCTGGCCCGACGACAGACCGCGGCCCGACTCCGACCGCAGTTGGTCGATTTCGAACAATGTCATGACCGCCTCCACTCGCGCCCGGGGCTGCGGCAATCCGTACAACCGGGCGAAGACCATCAAATTTTCCCAGACCGTCAGGGAGCTCGGCATGGAAATATAGGTCGAGGAGAAATTCACCTGATGCAGGATCTCGTCGCGATGGGAGGAGAGATCCATGCCCAGAATGCTGATGTGTCCGGACGTGGGCAGCAGCGTGCCCAGCAGCATCTGGAGGATCGTCGTTTTGCCCGCCCCGTTCGGACC
>CAZJRH010000152.1:0-4428 GCA_964548215.1 uncultured Nitrospirota bacterium | reverse complement strand
GTGCACCGGATCGGCCGCACCGCGCGGGCGGGCGCCACCGGGCAGGCGATCAGCCTGGTCTGCGAACATTACGCATTTTCGCTGGAAGAAATCGAACAGCTGATCGGCCATAAAATTCCGGTCATCTGGCCCGACGACGAGGTGTTCGTCACACCGCTGCCGGCGCCGCCGAGACGTCATGATTCGCACCCGCCTCGGCCCGGTCAGCGGCCGGGCTCCGGTCCCCCGCGGCGGGGCGGCGGTCGCCCTGGCGGCTCGTCCCGCTCCTCGGGAAGCGGAGGTCGCCGTGGCCGATGATGTCGAGTCCGGCAAAACCGCCCTGCTCGATTTTATCCATGGGCTCGATGCCGCCGTGCAGGTCGTCATTCCCGTCCGGGCGACCAACGACCGTTATCTGATCTCGCTTAGCAAAGGCAAGGGAAGAGAATTCATCTCGGTGGTCGAAGACGATCTGCTTGATTTCTCTCAAGACGCGTCAGTCCGGCGCGAGGTGGAAGCGACCGTGAAGGCCGGATTGTCGAAACTCAGCGCCTGAGCTCCCATGCCCTCGGCGCACATCCAACAGCTTGAGAAAATCCTGGCGCTAGACCCAGTCGACCCCATGACACACTTCGGTCTCGGCAAGGCCTACGGCGATGAAGCGCAATGGGAACCGTCCGCGGCGGCCTATCGGCAGGCCATCGCGTTCAAACCGGACTATACGGCCGCCTACAATGGACTGACCGAGGCGCTGCGCGCCCTGGGGCTGACGGAAGAATTACGAAAAGCCCTCGAAGAGGGCATCGCCGTCGGTGAAAAGGCCGGCGACCATATCCCGACCGAGAAAATGCGGGCACGGCTGCACCGGCTGAATAAAGGGGATTAGTGGTCCGCTTTTAGATATTTTCGCTTGGGATTGCGCGGGGCGTGGCCTCTTAATACCCGTTGTTCCTGCTCAAAGAATTCTTTGACGGCATAGAGGAAAATCGCGCCCGGCACGGCCAGGATCGCCGACAGCAGATCCGAGTCGGCGAAAAATGAGGCGCCCACCAGCACGGCGCCGATTCCGAACGAGACGGGCCAGATTTCCTTCCCAAAGTGATATTCCATCCGCCGGACCCAGACATGGCCCAGCCCGATGCCGAGGATGGCAAGGGCGGCGATCAGAGTTCCGCTGAAATTCATGCTAAAGGCTCGCGCGTGAGCTTACGCGCGTAGTATGGCGAAAACCGTGCGGTGTTTCAAGTCGTGCATTCGGGCACGGTATCTTCGCCGGGCTCCGGCGACTCCAGGACCTGCCAGGCGCGCTGTCCCAGGCCGCGCACTCCCGCCGCCTGCGGCCGGCCGCCCTCCGTCCGTTCGGCCCGAGTCAGGCGCTCGATGATCACCGGCGTGCCGCTCCCCAGCGGCTCATCGAATTTAATGCCCATGATCGTGATGCCGCCCCAATGGTCCTCCCACATCACGCGGCCCTGGACGGTTTCGATGATTTCGGTGCCGTTGGGGCCCAGCATATGCATCGTCAACTCCACATCCGCGCCGGGGCCGACCGTGCCCAGATAATAGAGTCCCACGCCCTCCCGGCTGATATTGGTGACATAGCCGCGGCGCATGGCGCCGCTCTCCTTCACGGTCACATCGACCCATGCGGTCATCGGAAAACGCCTTCTGGTCCGCCATTCATCCGTCATGATATGCCCGCGAGCGACGTAAAACCGATGTAAAGGATAGCACACAGGGAGCGAGCGTCAACGTCGCATGGGCCTCAAATGCGACGCGAACGAAGGGGCTAGTCGGAGGTGGTGTGGCGGATGATCTTGCCTTCGACCAGATAGACCACCAGTTCGGCGATGTTGGTGGCATGGTCGGCGATCCGCTCCAAGTATTTTGAAATAAAGGTGATTCGAATGGCCCTGGTGATGGTGTGCGGATCTTCCATCATGAATAAAATCAGTTCGCGGAAAATCTGATGGGTCAGATCATCGATAAAATCATCATCCCGGATGACTTTCCACGCCATCTCGACGTTGCGGTTGACGAAGGCGTCCAGCGCCCCTTTCACCATGCGCTGGGCATGCTCGGCCACGCGCGGAATGTCGATGTAGGGCTTCAGCTGCGGTTCCTCGTTCAGTTCGATCGCCCGCTCGGCGATGTTCTCCGCCAGGTCGCTCATCCGCTCCAGGTCACTCGAAATCTTCATCGCCGTGGTGATGAAGCGCAGATCAGTCGCCTTGGGCTGGTGCAGGGCGATGAGCCGCACCGAATCCTCATCGATCCGCACATCCATGGCGTTGACGCGGTGATCATTTTCAATGGTCCGCCGGGCCAGATCGGAATCCCGCTCCACCAGCGCCTTGATCGACGAGGCGATCTGCGACTCCACCAGGGCGCCCATTTGAAGAAGTGTTTCCTTCAGTTCGGCCAGTTCTTCGTCAAACCGTCGTTGCACCGTGTCCTCCCGCTGCGATCATCTCAGCCGAACCGGCCCGTGATGTAATCCTCCGTCCGCCGGTCCCTGGGATTGGTGAAGATGCGTTTTGTTTCGTCGATCTCGATCAACTCGCCCAGCAGGAAAAAACCGGTCAGGTCGGAAACCCTGGCCGCCTGCTGCATGTTATGAGTCACAATAACGATGGTGTAGGTTTTTTTCAACTCCAGCAACAGCTCCTCGATCCGAGCCGTCGCGATGGGGTCCAGGGCGGAGCAAGGCTCGTCCAGCAAGAGCACCTCCGGCTCCACCGCCAGCGCCCGCGCGATGCAGAGCCGCTGCTGCTGGCCGCCGGAGAGCGCCTGGGCGTTCTGCTGCAGTTTGTCCTTCACCTCGTCCCAGATCGCGGCTTTCTTGAGACTCTCCTCCACGACCGCGTCGAGCTGCGGCCCCCGTTTCACGCCCCAAATCCGAGGGCCGTAGGCGATATTTTCGTAGATCGACTTTGGAAACGGGTTGGGCTTCTGAAACACCATGCCGATTTGATAGCGAATTGCGATCGGATCGACGCCGGGGGCATAGAGATCCTGCCCCTTGAACAATACCTGCCCTTCAACCCGGCAACCGGGAATCAGATCGTTGATCCGATTCAGGCAGCGGATGAAGGTGCTTTTTCCGCAGCCGGACGGGCCGATGATGGCCGTGATCCGGCGTTCGGGAATCGACAGGGCGATGCGCTGCAGTGCCTGCCGCTCGCCATACCAGAAATTGAGATCTTTGATATCGAAGGCCGAAGCCGCGGGTGGCATCATCGGGGTCCCACTAAAAACTCAACCGTTTTTGGTATCGCTGCCGCAGATAGACCGCGGCCGCATTCATCAACAAGAGCACAATGAGCAGCACCAGAATGGCGGCGGCCGCATTGACGTGAAATCCGGCCTGCGGCCGGGAGACCCAGTTGAAAATCTGGATCGGCAATGCGGTGAACGGGGACAGCAGGCTGTCCGGCAAAAAAGCGATGTAGGTCAGGGCGCCGATCGTGATCAACGGCGCCGCCTCGCCGATCGCCCGGGAGAAGGCCAGAATCGACCCGGTCAGGATGCCGGGCATGGCCAGCGGCAGTACCTGGTTCCAAATGGTCTGCCAGCGGCTGGCGCCCAAAGCATAGGAGGCTTCGCGGATCGACGGGGGCACGGTTCGCAGCGCTTCGCGCGACGAAATGATGACGATCGGCAGCACCAGCAGCGCCATCGTCAGCGAGCCGGCCAGCAGACTGCGATCGAACCCCATCGTCCGCACAAAGAGTTCCAGCCCCAGCAGCCCGTAAATGATCGACGGCACGCCGGCCAGATTGGCGATGTTGATCTCGATGATCCGCGCAAACCAGTTCCGCCGAGCATATTCCTCCAGATAAATCGCGGCGGCCGTGCCGATGGGAAAGGCGAAGACCGCCGTCAAGCCCATCATGTACAGCGTGCCGACGATCGCCGAGAGCGCGCCCGCCTGCTCCGGCTTGCGTGAGGGGTAACTACTCAAAAACTGCCAGCTGAGCCGGCCCGCGCCATCGATCAAGACATCGATCAGCAGCGTCGCCAGCGTACCGACGGCCACCAGCAGCGCCAGGATCGCGCAACCGCGGAACACCCGATCGGCCCAGTCACGGCGGGCGATCAGCCGATTCAGCGCGTGCGCATCCAATTTCACTGGTACTGCTCCCGATACCGCTCCCGCAGCCACTGGCTGAACAAGTTCAGGCCCAGCGTGATCAAAAAGAGCATCATGCCGACGGCAAAGATCGTCCGGTACTCCAGCGTGCCGGTGGGCGTATCACCCATGCTGACCTGCACGATATAGGCGGTCATCGTCTCGATCGGCACCAGGGGGTTCAGGGTCAGCCGGGGCTGCAATCCGGCGGCAATCGCCACGATCATCGTTTCGCCGACCGCACGCGACACCGCCAGAAGAAACGACGCCGCGATGCCCGAGAACGCCGCGGGCACCACCACTCGCAAGGCAACCTG
>CAZJRH010000151.1:0-3988 GCA_964548215.1 uncultured Nitrospirota bacterium | reverse complement strand
ACTTCAACGGCACCGGCGTGACGTGGATCGGGCCGAGAGACGTTGCCCTGGGCGTCGGCGAAGTGCTGATCGACGGGGCGCCGGCCGATCCTCCAACGGTGGGTCAATCCGCCGTCGCGGCTGTTCCGTCGCGGCCGCTCTTCACCTGGCATCCGGTGAACCCCGCCTACGGCACGTATACGATCACCATCCGATGCACCGCCGCGAATTGCGCGGCGGCGCCCGTGGCTGTGGACGCCTTTGACCGGATCATCAGCCGTGTGGTGATCCAAATGGACGTGGGCGCGGGTGACTGCGCCACCAACCTGTGCGCCACCCTGAGGAATCAAATATCGTTCCGGCGGGTGGAATGATGGTGCATCTGCTTCGCAACCCATGGCCGTCCCAGCGCGGCGTGTCGCTGATCGGCATCATCATCGTGATGATGTTGCTGGCGCTGCTCGGCTCGGTGATGGTGTCGGTCGTCACCACCGAACGTTTTGTGGGTGCCAACCAGGTGCAGTCGGCGTCGGCGCAATACCTGGCCGAGGCGGGATTGGATCGCGCTGTGCGCTATTTCTTCGATGAGGAAGGAAGTTGCGTGACCGTGACCGAGGCGGCCGGCGGAGTCTTCGACGCGACGCTCGGAGACGGCCGCTATCTGGTGACCACGGAGCTCTATGCGCCGGCGGCGCTGTTTCTGGCCGCTCCGCTTGACGACACGGCCACGACGTTTACCGTGGCCGGCGACGCGATCGCCGCCGGATATGCCCCGTACGGGATTGTCATCATCAATACGGAATTTGTGGAATGCGCGAGAGTACTCGGCAATCAGTTTTCCAACTGTAAGCGGGGGATCGGAGGAACCGCGCCGGCCGCTCATGATGTCACCGACAGGGTGTATCAGGAATTCTGCATTGTGAAGTCGACCGGCCGGAAGTCGGCGGCGCTGATCGGCACCGCGGAACGGGTCGTGTCGATCGGTTTCTCGCAGTTCGATTTGGGATGGGCCGTCGGCGACCGGGGCACGATTCTGCAGTGGAACGGGGTGGAATGGCTCGCCGCGCCGTCGATCACCGATCGCAATTTGCGGGCGGTCAAACTGACCTCCCTGAGCCGCGCGTGGACCGCCGGCGATTGGGAGGCGATGGGGGAACTGGATGCCGGCGTCTGGTCCAAAAACCGCTCGGCCTATGTCTATCTGCCCACCAACGGAGGCAACGCCCTGACCATCTTCGACACCGATCCGCGTGAAGTGGGACAGCCCGCGCGGATCGCGGGCGTGATCGATCTGGCCGCGCTCGGGGTCGGCGGAGCGACCGAAGTGGCGTTGACACTCAACGGACGCTACCTGTATGTGACGCGGCGGGTTGCGAACAACGTCGTGGTGCTCGATGCCGACGCGTGCGCCGCGAATCCCGCGGCCTGCGTCGTCGTGGCGACGATCGCCGTGGGCACGAATCCCCGGGGGCTCGCGATCTCGCCGGACGGGTTGCGCGTCTATGTTGTCAACGAAGGGTCCGACACGCTGTCCGTCATCTGCCGGGCGGGGCCGTCGGCCGGTCCGCCGGTGTGCGGGGCGTCCGAGACGGTGCCGACGAATGACTTCGTCGAGTCGACCATCAGCCTGGCTGATACGGCCGTTCCGGGCAATTGCGCCAATTACGCGCCGAAATACATCGCGCTGGCCCGCAGCGGCGCCAAGGCCGTGGTGACCACCGAAATATCGGGGTGTCTTAAATTCGTCGATCTTCCGCCGGCGCCATTGGCGGTGCGGGGGCTCTACATCGGCGACACGGATCAATGGGGCATCGCGGTCCATCCCAATGACTATTATGCCTACGTCGCCGGCCGCCAGACGCAGCGCCTCTACGTGATCGACGTGGTCGGCGAGCTGTCCATTGAGGCCGTGAATGTCGGCGGAGAGCCGTGGGGTGTGGCCTATACGCGCGACGGATTGGAAGCCTATGTCAGCAAACGGCCCGCCGACCGGGTGCTGGCGTTGAACACTGCGTCCCAGACCCAGAACGCGGACGTGGAGATGGGGACGATTCCGAATGTCATGGACGCCGGACCGGAAGGACTTGCCAGCAGCGCCGACGGCACGGAGATGTATGTGGCCAATGTGACGGCCGGACGGCTGAATATCATCCACGTGCAGGACAAGTCATTGGGCGCCGGCGAGAATATCGCCGTCACGGGCGCTCTTGCCGTCGCGCCGGCCCGGAGCTACAAGGCGCTCTCCATGTTGAGCCCAAACGAGGGCTGGGCGGTCGGCGCCGATGGACGGCTGCTTCGTTGGGACAATGTCGCGTGGAAAACCCAGCCGCTGGTGAACAAACCCCTGCCGACCCTGCCGCCCGATACGGTCAACAACGGCGACGGCACCTGGACGACGACGCTCTATCCCGAGCAGGACGCCTACGTGCGGATGAACGACGATATCACCTGCGGGCCGCTGCCGCCCCCGATCGGCTGCACGAACATGATCGAGTATGGCGGGCCGGCGGGAGCAGACCCTGTGCGATTGGGGCTGCGCCGGGTGGCGGAAGATCCGGACCCAGACAATGTGCACGTCGTGGGCGATCTGAGTGATCCGGCTTACCTGGTTAATCCGAACCGAAAACTCTATCGTTCCTATCTGCGGTTTGATCTCGATACCGTCAAACAATATGCCCTGTCGGTGGTGGGGGCCAGCGTGCAGCTTTTTGCCTTCCACGTCGAGCTGGCGCCGCCGGGCACGCCTCCCGTCGGCACAGGGTTGCGGCTCCAGTATCCGTTTGATGAGGGCGTTGGGGGCGAGGGTGCGATGACCGATGACTTCGCCAATGCGGGGATACCCGGGACGCCGAATGATGGGACGCTGCGTGGCGTGCCGGCGGTGGCGTGGGAAACGGCGAATATCCGGAATCAATCGACGGCCCTGGCATTTACCGGAGGCAACGGCCGGGTCATCCGCAACACGCCCCACACGCTATCGTTGTCGGCCGCCGTGACCGTCGGAACGTGGGTGCAGTTTACCAACAGCGGCCATCTGGTCGTGGGCGTCAATCGGGAATTGGTCCGCAAAGGCATCACGGCCGGCCGGCTCAGCTACCTGCTGTGGACTCAGGGCGGACGACCGGCCTTTACGGTGAGACTGGGCAATGTCTTGCCCGTCAGCCGCACGGTTGTGTCCGACACGCCGTTGGAAGCGGACCAGTGGTACCATCTGCTCGGCACGTATGATGATGCCACGGATGCGCTGAACCTGTATGTCGGCGGAGATCCGAAAGCGACACTGGCCGTTCCCGGGGCGATGCCGATCTTTACCGGGGCCGGGCTGACCCCGCCGCCGCCGGCCTCGCCTGCGGGAAGCGCGTGCGGCGGCCACTCGTTCGTCCATGTTGACAGCCTCTGCATCGGCGGTCTCACCGGCGCGGGGTTTGAAGGCGTGCTCGATGAAGTCCGCATCTACGGTTCAGCCCTGACACCGGACCAAGCCGGGGAGGAAGCGGGCTGGCCCCCCCGAGAGATCAATGTGCATCGGGTGCTGCAATCCTGGAATGAGGATCAGATTCACGGTAATGAGCAGCAACCCGAGATCAGCCCGGAAGTCTCCGGCACGACCATCGTCACGCAGGATGATGTGCCCTCCGTGCCGCAGGATCCGCTTCAACCCTATGAGGGCAAATGGGTCTACTGGCCCATCACCCGCCTGGTGCAGCGCTGGGTCGATGACACCGATCAAAATTATGGCATGGTATTGAGAATCGGTCTGCAACGAGACAGCGTCCCGCCGGGCGATGTCGCCGTGCCGCCGGAAGTCCCGGAAACCGATCCCAGCCCCAGCGGAATCATGTGGTTTGATTCGGTCAACGCCCCGGCGCCGAACAATGTTGTGCGGCCGCGGTTGATCGTGACCTACCGGGTCGGCACCCGGCCCAACCTGGAAGGCGTGGCAGTGCTGAATACGGACGCCGATGTGCAGGCCGACGACGGCTGGGCGGTGGGCGAGGCCGGCATCATC
>CAZJRH010000150.1:0-5000 GCA_964548215.1 uncultured Nitrospirota bacterium | reverse complement strand
CGCCGCCACGCCGCCTCGCGCTCTCCCTGCGCCGCCTGGCCGTCAATCAGGGGGCGCTTCTTTATGCCGATGACGCCCGGACGATCCGTGTCGCCGTCAACCGGCTGAGCGCCGTGGTCGATATGGGCCTGCTCACCGACCCCACCCTCGACGTCTCCGAAGGAGAGGCCATCGTCGAGATCGGTGACTGGCGCCAAGCGCTGTCCATCAAGGGACGGGCTTCGCTCTCCTCCGATCGCCTCACATTGCACGAATTGGTCGCACAGAATCCCGATGCGAAGGCCTCGCTCAACGGCGCGCTGACGTTCGAAGTCGCGCCCGCCATGCAGCTCACGCTGACGGCCAGCTTTCCGCTGGGGGAACTGTCGCCGTGGCTTCCGGCCGGCCATCAATGGAGCGGGACCGTGGGGCTTCACACGGAGATCAGCGGAGCATGGCCTCCCGGGCAGGAAGCCGGATCGAAATGGGCCCAGCTCTCCCAGACCATCGCCCTAACGGGCACGGTGAATGGCACCGAACTCGCGGTGGACGATCTTTTGCTCGGCACGCTCACGGCGCCGTTCGAACTGCGCAAGGGACGCCTGGCGATCACCGGCCTGACCGGCACGTTGCTTGAGGGACCGATCCGCGGCGACCTCACGGCAATGCTGCCGCCGGCCGCGCCCCACGTGACCGCCGACCTCACCCTGTCCCGGCACCAGATCGGACCGGTGATGCAACGCTGGCTTCCGGCCGCCGGCATGCCGGCCGGCCGGCTGAGCGGCCGCGTGACCGCACAGGGGCGGGAATGGACGCTCGATCAACTCGTCGCCGACGGCACGCTGACCTTTGCCGCCGAGCCGGACGATGGTCCACCCCCAGCTTCCGTGCCGGCGCCGACGGCCCCCCTGCCCGCCGCCCTCGGCCATCTGGCCGAGGGCGCGCTTCAGTTTCACTGGCGGGCGCCGCGGTTGGAGCTCACGCACGCCATCGCCACGACCCGCCGGAAGAACCAGGTCGAATCGCGCGGCACGATCGAGCGGAACGGTCCCCTGGCGCTCTCCGTTGACCTGCGCGTGACGGATCTTCGCGAACTTGCCGAATGGGCCGCGGCGACCGGCATCAAGCCGCTGACCTCCTGGGAGGGCGCGATGCGCGGCCGGGGCACGATCGCCGGCGTCTGGTCCGACCCGCACGTCACCGCCGAACTCACGCTCGACGCGCTGACGAGCCGCGGCGAATCGATCGATGAAGGACATGCCGCTCTGCTCTATCGGGCGCGCACGATCACGCTCAAAGAGATCGCGCTGCACCAGGGCCCCGGACGCGTCACGGGCGGCGGCACGATTGCGCTGGCCAGGGCCGATGCCGCGCCAGCCGGGGCTCCTCAATTTCAGATGACGTTCAACGTGACGGACAGCGACCTGGGGCGTTTACTCCGCTTCCTCGGCGTGAAGGCGGCGATCGAGGGCCGGGCGGACGGAACCCTGGCGCTGACCGGCGCCCCCAAACACTTCCGGCTTCACGGGCCGGCCCATGTCCGCGACGGCACGCTGTTCGGGCAGCCGATCGCCGATGCCCGGCTGACCATGACCCTCACATCGGACGCCATCGAATTCTCCCGGCTGCGCTTCACCGACGGGCCCGGAACGGTCGACGCCACGGGGCGGATCGGCTTCGACGGCAGCTACACGGTCGACGCCGTGATCACTGCCCTGCCGGTCGAGCGCCTCCACTGGGCGGCGACGCACGCGCCCCAGTTGGCCGGCCGCCTGGACGGACGGGTCACGGGGGCGGGCGCCTGGGATCAACCACAACTTCGAGCACAACTTGAACTTCAGGATCTGACGGCCGGACCGTCGGCGCTGGGCCGCGGCGCGGTCGGCGTCATCCTGACCGGCCGGCGGTTGGACGTCACGGCCTCGCTGCAGGACCCCGAGATGGTGTTCTCGGGCGCCGTCCATCTGCGCGACGACCTGCCCGCCACGGCGCACCTGACCGTGGCCCGCTTTCCGCTGGCGCTGCTCCTCCGACCGTTCATGCCGCGCTGGCCGGAGGCGGTGACCGTGCTCGCCTCGGGAAGCGGAGAGCTGTCGGGGAGCCTGCGCCGGCCGGCCGATCTGAGCGGTTACTTTGAATTCTCCGACTTCGCGGCCCGGCTCGCCGACTACCCGATCGCCAACAACGGCCCGCTGGCGCTGCGCATGCAGGGGGGACGCGTGACGATCGAGCGCGCCCGCCTCTCCGGCGAAGGCACCACGCTGGCGGTCGAGGGGGGCCTCACGCTCTTCGAGCGCTACGACCTCTTCATTCACGGGGAGTCCGAACTGGCCATGCTGCGGCTCTTTTTCCCGAAAATCACCTACAGCCGGGGCAAGGGCTATCTGGCGCTGCAGATCACCGACCGCTGGCTGGATCCAAAAATGGCGGGCGGCGTAAACCTCCAGGACGCGCTGATCCGCCTGGATGCCATCAACGAACCGCTGGCCATCGCCTATGCCGGGCTCTTCTTCGACGGACGGCAACTGATGCTGGACAATTTGAGCGGCGCCATCGGGAAGGGCGCCGTCCAGGCGTCGGGCCGCATGGTCTTTGAACGCTTCGTCCCCGTCAATTACCGGCTGCTGCTGGAAATGGCCGGCGTCGCGTTCGCCCCGATCAAAGGCTTCTCCGGCGTGGTGGACGGATCGCTCTGGTTTCAAGGCGTGTTCGCCGACGAAGCGCGCCAGGACGTCACGGAAGGCGACCGCCACGTGCTCAAGGGCGATCTGGAGGTGGTGCTCGCCACCTACTCGAAGCGGATCGACCTGAAATCCCTGCTGGCCGACCGGCCGTCGGTCGAGGCCCTGGAGCTGTCCGTCCCGCCGTTCCTGCAGGACGTCACGCTGCAAGTCCGTCTCCGGGGGCGCCAAGCCATCTGGATCAACAACAACCTCGCCAAGATTCCGCTCGAGCTCGACCTCGACGTGCGGGGCACCGTCGAGCACCCGGTTCTACTCGGGCGGATTTCGACCACCTCCGGCACCTTCAACTTCCTGCAGACCCCTTTCCAGGTTTCCTCCGGATCAATCGACTTTCTCGATCCCAGGCAGACCAGGGCTGTGACCGATCTGAAGGCGCACACCGCCGTGCGGGAGTACGCGGTCGAATTGTCGCTGATCGGGACCGAAGAGCGGGTGACGCTGGAGCTCACCTCCGATCCGCCGCTCAGCGAGGCCGACATTCTCTCGCTCCTCACCGTCGGCCGCACGACCGATGAGGTCTCCACGGCAGGCGCCGGTCAGGTCGCGACCAGCGGCGCCGCAGCGCTGCTGGTCGATGAATTCTTCGAAGAAGGGGCTCAGCAGATCGGGATCGACCGCCTTCAAGTCGACTCGGCTGTTGATCGATCCGGCACCGTGCTCGGTCCGCAACTCACCATCGGCAAGCGATGGATGGACAATCGCCTGCTGGTCCTCGTCTCGTGGCCGCTGGATCCGACGGTGGAAGCGCCGGTTCGGCTGGAATATGACATCAACCGTTACATGTCCCTGGTCGGCGAGCGGGATGAAAGCGGCCGGTTCGGCGGCGACCTCAAGTTTCGATTTGAATTCCGGTAAACCACGCTCCGCTCCACGCGCAGCCCGCTTCCATCGGGCCGCCGCGGTATTGGCCGTGGCGTGGTGCCTGACCGCCTCCCCGCCGCCGAGCGCCGCGCAATCCGCCGAGGCGCCGGGCGTCATCGCCCCGCTGGAGGGCCGGCGGATCACCGCTGTGACCATCGACACCACAAGCCCGTTCGGCGCCGACGATCTGCGGCGATTGACCGGGATCGCCGTCGGCGCGTCCGTCGATGCGAACGCCATCCGGGCCAGCCTGGACCGGCTCCATGAGACGGGGCTCTTCTCCGCCATCGCCGTGGAGGCGGAGGAGACCGCGGACGGCGCGGCGCTGACCTATCGCCTGGCGCCCAAGCAATGGATCCGCGAACTGAAGATCACGGGGCCGGCGTTGTCATTCTCATCGAGCCGCCTGCGCGGCGCAATGCGGCTGGCGGCGGGCGACGAATTCATCCGTGAGCAATGGCAGGGGGCGCTGGCCCGTCTGGTGCTGTTCTACACCCGGGAAGGCTATTTTCAGGCGCGCCTCACGCCGATCGTTGCCGTGCAGCCGGACGGCGCGAGCGTTCATCTGCACATCACCGTCGACGAGGGGCCCCGCGCCCTGATCGACCGGCTGACGTTGCAGGGCCAGTTGGGCCTGGCGGAAAAGCGCGTGCGGAAAGAATTGGCGCTGGACGCCGGCGCCCCCTATTCGGCCGTCGAGCTGGACCGCCGCATCCTGGCGCTGCAGCAGACCTATGAGGAGGAGGGGTTTCTGCTGGCGACGATCGATCCGCCGGCCGCGCGCTATGTTCCAGAGGCCAATCGCGTCGCCGTCGCCATCACCGTGCGGGCGGGTCCCGTGGTCGCCGTGCGCGTTGCGGGCAATCCCTACTGGTCGGACCAACCGCTCAACGACCTCCTGCTGATCCGGACCGAACGGAGCGTGGAGGACGACGTGCTGGAGGCGAGCGCGCTGCGCATACAACACCACCTGCGCGAAGAAGCCTACCTCACGGCGACGGTTGCGGCGGCGCGCGACGGCGCGCCGACCGACGAGCGCGTCATCGTCACCTTTCGCATCGAGGCCGGGCCGCGGTTCGACGTCGGGCGGCTGACCATCGTCGGACTGACGGCCTTCGATCGCTCGGAATTGCTCGACCACATCAAGATGCGGCCCGCGCTGTTGGGCGATCCGCGCTTTGATTTGGCCAAATGGGACAACGACGTGGAGCGGATCCGCCGCTATTACCGCGAGCGGGGCTTCTTGGACGCGGCCGTGGAGGGGAGCCAGCAGCTTCGCCCCGATGAGGCCGAGGTGGATCTGACCCTCGCGATCGAGGAAGGCGCGCGGACGATCGTCGCCGCCATCGCCTTTTCCGGCCAGGACCATCTGCCCGAGCCGCTGCTCCGCCGGTCAATCACCTCGCGCGTCGGCGA
>CAZJRH010000149.1:0-8214 GCA_964548215.1 uncultured Nitrospirota bacterium | reverse complement strand
TCTCGTACCGCTGCCAGAACCAGCGGTCCACCAATGTGACGCCCACATTGGCGCCCGACAGATCGCCCCATCCGTCCGCCCGGGCGGTCGTCGTGGAGGAGACGCCCTGATTATTCATGGTGTAGGTCAGGGCACCGCCGCCATCCACATTATTGGCGTTCAGGTAGACGGTGCCCGTCGATAGGCTCCCGGAGACGGAGGCGCCATTCTCCCGACCCATGATGAAGGTTTTGGCGCCGGTCAGGTTGAGATTAAAGTTCAGCCAGACATTGGAGTAATCGACGTCATCGGACGCGTCAGAGCTGCTCGACTGGAATCCGCTGACCAGGTTTCCGTTGTAATGGGTATAAACAATGCGGACGTGCCCCTTGCCTTTATAAGCGTGAATGCGGACGACGTAACCCAGCGAGTCGGTGGTGCCGCTGCGGTGCCGGCCCTTGACCTTGATCACCGCCCGCAGAGGGCCGTTTTCTTCGATCACGAACTCGGTCGGCGCGCCGACGTTGGCGGCATGCGTCGTTCCGCCCGCCAGCACGAACCCGCCGTTGCTCGCACTCGGCGACACCACCTGGGTGCCGGCGCCATACTGCCCGGCTGGATCGTACCACGCCTCGTTCAACAGATTGAATCCGTTCTGCACGGTGGTGAACCGCAGGATCCCGGTGTCCACCGTGACGGCACCGGCGCCGAGCGTCGCGAGTGTGCCGGCGGCCGTGCCCGAGCCCCCTGCCTTCAATTGGTAGACGGCCGTGCTGTTGGCGCCGACCGTGGCCTGAAAATCTACCAACAGCCATTTGATGGGCTTGCTGGCGTCCGATGGGGCGCCGCCCCACCGCGCGAGCACTCGAAACTGGGCTGGGATTTCCACCCCGCCGTTAAACACGCCCAACCCGCCGGTCGACAACAGATTCGACGCTTGGGGAATTGGCGCGCCCGACGTGACGGGATCATTCGTCCGGGCGACGCCCGCCGTCTCCGTCACGCGCAGATCCACCTGCAACGGATTGACGCTGTCCGCGGCCCAAGCGGCGCCACACGGCAGGACGGCAAGCCCCATCGCCAACAGGAAACGACTGAACCATCTGTTCATCATGGGATGACCTCTCATTGTCATGCCTGGCCGAGCGCGCCGCCCCATCGCCGGGCCAACCAGCGCCGGCCAACGCGCGATCCGGCAACCAGCGCCGGCAGCGCGACGATCAGCATATTGACCGCGCTCTGCCCGGACTGCCGGGTCGATCGTCCGGCCACATCGGTGGTTCGTCCACAACCGAATCCGCCGCCCCCGCCGCCCCCACCGGCACTCGGGCCGCCCCCGCCGCCCGTGGCGCCAACGGTCTTGGCGATCGAGGGGGAAAAATTGCTTTCGTTGCCGGAGCCGTCATAAGCCGTTAGCGAGAAATAATAGGTGGCGCCGTCGGTCAATCCGGTGACCGTGCCCGTCACCACGTTGCCGACATCGAGCATAAAAAGGAGGCTGCCTGGCGACGTCCCGTAGTAGATCCGGTAGCCCTGCAGATCCTGTTCGCTATTGGAGTTCCAGGACAAGGTCACCTCCCCTGCAAAAGCCAAGACGGACCAGCACGACAGGAAGCCGCTCATCACCATGAGCCGGCAAAAGCGCTTGAGCATGATTGGACGCATTGATATGTTGGGCTGAGAGAACGGCGACCGCGCGCTTGAGTTTCTTAAGCCACTTCAGTAAGCCGACCAGCAGGATAACCAGGTAAGAAGGTAACAGATTCATGCCGGATTGTCCACTGGCCGGGCCGTTGCCGCCTGTCGAGCGCAACAGTCCCGCCATCTGCGCGCCGCCGCACCCGCCGCCGGCGTCCAACTGCGTGATGGTATCGGGCGACGGCGTGGCCTCGGCGAGAGCCGTGGCCTGGTAGTTGCCGCTCAAATCATAGGACGAGGCGGAGTAATAGTAGGTCACGCCGTTTTGCAGGTCCGCGTGGACCGTGGTCATCGGAGCATTCGGCTGGCCGGACAGGTCGCCCAACAGGAAACCATCGTTGATGTTGACGGGATACTGATCGGTCCGGTAGCGAATGCGCACGCCGAGGAAATCCGCCTCCGGCGGATTCGTCCAGCTCAGGGCCACCTGCCCATTGCCGGCGGTCGCCGTGAACCGCTGCACATCCGCCGGCGGCGTGGTATCGGGCGCGCTGCCGGTGGTGAAGATGCGGTCCGTCGAGACGGCCGTGTTGCCGGCGCCATCCGCGCTCCGCACCCGGTAGTGATAGGTCGTGGAGGGTGTCAACCCGCTGAGCGAGCGGCTGTGGCTCGTCACCAGCGTGGCGCTGACCGTCGTGGAGGAGCCGTAGCCCGTCGTCAATCCGTAGTCCGCCTGCGAGGTGGCCGCCTCGTTGGTCGTCCAGCCGATGGTTGCCGCCGTGCTGGAAACGCTGCTGACGGCCACGTTCGAAATGACCGGCGCCGTCGTGTCTGGCACCGACGTGGTGGTGAACGTAAAGTCGCCCGAAGTCGCCAGGTTGCCCGCGGCGTCCCGGCTCAGCACCCGGTAATGATAGAGCGTGGAGGCGGCCAGGCCGCTGAGCGTCTGGCTGTGGCTGGCCACCAACGCCGTGTTGAGCGCGGTCGATGAACCGTACGCGCTGGTCAGCCCATAGTTGACCTGGGTTGTGCTTGCCTCGTTTGTCGTCCAGGTGATGACGGCGCCGGCGCCGGTGATGTTGCTCGCCGTGATCCCGGAAAGCATCGGCGGGGTGACGTCCGCGGCCGCCTGGGTTGTGAGGGTGTTATCGGCGGAAATGGCGACGTTACTGGCGGCGTCGACGCTCCAGACCCGGTAATGATAGAGCGTGGACGGTTGCAACCCGCTCAGTGCGCGGGTGTGGCTGGTGGACAAGACGGCGTCCAGGCTGGTCGTCAACCCGTAAGCGGTCGTCGGGCCGTACTCCACCTGGGCCGTCGCCGCTTCATTGGTCGTCCAATTGACGTTCGCGCCCGTGCCCGACAGATTGGTCACGCCGATGCCGCTGATGATGGGCGGCGTCAGATCCAACGCCGACTTGCTGACCTCGGCCGAGTAGCCGCTCTCGTTGCCCGACTGATCGTAGGCGGTCACGGCGAAATAATAGGTGGTGCCCGCCAACAGGCCGGGCACCAGTGCGGTGATGACGTTGCCGACATTGATCGATTGCGTATAGGCGCGGGAGCCGGCGCCATAATAGACCGTGTAGCCGGCCAGGTCGCTTTCGCTGTTGGCATTCCAGCGCAAGCTCACATCCACCGCATGCGCTTGGTTGGGCGCCCCGAACAACGCGATCAGCGCCGCGACCGCCAGCCAGCCGGCCCGCCGCACGGACGGTGCCTTCAAGCCATATCGCCGCCGGCAGAAAATCGATGATTTTGGAGTTTGCCGTGTCATTTGTTTGGTCAGTCGGTAATGTGTTGCCTGCTCTGCGTCCGACGACCCTTACAGTGCAGGGGTTGGGCCAAACAGCTTTCTGCCCTACAAGGCAACATCTAATATGTTGAAATGAGATAAGAATCATCGATCGACTCAACATCCCTGTGGGTTGAAAAAGATCAAAGTGATCAGTGTGCACTTTTGCACCTGGCGCGGAGAAGGCAATTACATACTCAAATGCCCTTCAGGCGGGGCTCGATTGCCCCCCTCAATCGAGGGATAGCTTTGACGAACACGCTTCCGCTACATTTACACGGCCGATCTGTGACCGCAAAGCGGCGAAAAGGGGCGGGGAAATGAGTGAGGCCGGTTTGAGGCGATGGTGGCCCATGGCGCTGATCGTGGTGCTGCTTGCTGCGCTGTACGCATCAGTCTTGCGCGAGCTGTTTATTGATTGGTGGAGCGATCCGAACAATTCGCACGGCTTTTTGATTCCATTGCTCAGCATCTATTTTGTCTGGGAGCGCCGCGAGCGCGTCGCCGCGTTGACCGCGCAACCGACGGCCTGGGGATTGATGCTGCTCCTGGCTGGCCTGGGCCTGTTTTTTTTGGGACAGATGGGGGCCGAATTGTTTCTCATGCGCCTGTCACTGGTCGCCGTCATCACCGGACTCGTGCTCTACATCCTGGGCTGGCGCCATCTTGGCGTCCTGGCCTTCCCGATCGGCCTCTTGATCTTCATGATTCCGCTTCCGGCCATCGTCTTGAACGCCATCACGTTGCCGCTTCAATTGCTGGCGGCGACCCTCTCGGCGGCGTGCCTCCGGCTGATCAACATTCCCGTCTTCAGGGAGGGCAATCTGATCTTCCTGCCGGAAACAACCCTGGAGGTGGCGGAAGCGTGCAGCGGCATTCGCTCGCTCGTTTCGCTCACCGCCCTGGCCGTGGTCTTCGCCTATTTCACCCAGCGCTCAACGGCAAAGCGAACGCTGCTGGTCTTATCCGCCGTTCCCATTGCGATTCTTGCCAATGCCTTCAGGATCTGGGGAACCGGCGTGTTCGCATACCGGTACGGGGCGCAGGCGGCGGAAGATTTCTACCACACCTTTGCGGGGTGGCTGGTTTTTCTGGTGGCCTTTGTCCTGCTCCTGGCCGTGGGCGGTCTGCTCAGCCGACTCAGTCGGGCGCATCGTGATCAGCGGGAAACATGTCGCTAACGTTTTCCAAAGAGGCCGTCATCTCGGTGATCCTGCTGGCCGCGGCCGGCCTCTTCATGCAGACCATGTCGCATGGAGAAGAGATTCCCTTACGGAAACCGCTGGCTGATCTCCCGTTGGAAATCGACCAATGGTCCGGCAAAACACTTGAAATCGACCCTGCGATTCTTCAGACCCTGAAGGTCGATGACTACCTCATGCGGCAATACCGGAATGCGGAGGGAGAGTCCATCGGCCTCTATGTCGGTTTTTATCAAAGCCAGCGGCAGGGGGCGACCTACCATTCTCCCAAAAACTGCCTCCCCGGCAGCGGGTGGTCGTTCGTCACGTCTCAAAAGACCGATTTGCGCGTCGCGGAGCGGGACGGGCGGCCAGTTGAGATCAACCACGTTGTCCTCCAAAAAGGACTGGACAAACTCCTGGTCCTCTACTGGTACCAGGATCGGGGAAGGATCATCGCCAGTGAATACTGGGCCAAAATTTATCTCGTCGCGGACGCCATGACCAAGAATCGCACGGACGGCGCCCTGGTCCGGCTCACCATTCCATTGGCTGCCGGCGACCAGGAGCGCGTTTTGGCGCAGGGGAAAGCATTCGCTGAGCGCATTGTCCCCTTGCTTGGGGCCTATCTCCCCACCTGATGGCGATGCAGACATTCATCATCTTCTCAACGCTCGCCGCGGCCATTGCCGCCATCCTGGCGGCCGGCTTCGCGCTGTGGCAGGCCCCGCGCCAGCGCGCTCACTGGGCCTTTGCGCTTAGCATGGCCGCGGTTGCCCTCGTTGTGATCGCCCGGTTGATGACCGCGTTGAACGCGCCCCCTCCCACCAAGCTGTTTTGGATGCGGACCGTCCTGTTCGTCGAAGGATTCTGGCCGCTGTGCTGGTTTCTCTTCAGCCTCAGCTATGCGCGGGTTCGCGCTCCCGAACTCTCCGGCCGCGTCAAATTCGCCGTGGCGCTCATGGCGCTGCTGCCGCTGGCCATCGGACTGCCGAACTGGGAGACGCTCCTCGTCCTGCCGCTGGATAGTTACGAACCCGGCCGGTACCTTGCCCTGGGCCCGTGGGGTCGCATCTTCGTCGGCCTGGCGCTGGTGGGCCTCATCCCGCCCCTGGTGAATTTGGAGGCGACGCTTCGGGCCTCGGCGGGCCTGGGACGCTGGCACATAAAATTTATGATTCTCGGCGTCGGGCTGCTGCTCGGCTTTGAGATCTATCTGCACAGCTACCGGTTTCTCTTCTCCACGCTTGATCTGTTGATGGCGGGGCCGCAGGCCGTGGTCGTGTTGCTGGCCTCCGGGCTCATCGCGCTGTCACTGGCACGAAGCCAGAAGGGAACCGTTGCGCTCTCCGTGTCCCAGTCGGCGCTGTTCAGTTCCATCGTGCTGCTCTTGGTCGGCGGCTATCTGGTTGCCGCGGGAGGACTGGCCAAGATTTGGCTGCTCGTCGGCGGCGATGCCGCCGATCTCTGGCAGGGGCTGTTGATCCTGGTCGCGCTGACCGGTCTGGCCGGTCTGATGCTCTCCTCCCGCATCAAGGCCCAGATCAAGCAGACGCTCGCGCGCCACTTCTACCCGCATCGGTATGATTACCGGCAGGAATGGCTTCACCTCACGGAGCGCATGAGTCGGCAGTTGGGGCCGGACGCCTCGCTGCGCGTGGTGGTTGAACGGTTGTCCGAAGTGCTTGGCGCGCCGAGGGTCTCGGCCTGGCTGTTCGATGACGCGGGCCGTGAGCTTCACCTGGCCGCAACAACGCAGGTCTCATCGAGCCAGGAGGCCGCATGGCGGGATCAGCCGATCGTGGCGCCCTCGCTGGCCGCAACTCTCCTGTCGTGGGAGGGGCCGAGTCTTGTGGAATCCCCGCCGACCGACACGGCCGGCCAGCCCCTGTCCGGCCTGCAGGCGCTCACCCACGCCACCACGGCGAGATTGGTGGCGCCCCTGGTGATCGGCGACCGAACGCTCGGGCTGCTCGCAATCGGCCCCTCCGTGACCGGGCGGGCGTACGGACGCGAAGAGCTGCTCCTGGCCGGCACAATCGCGCGGCAGAGCGCGGCCGCCGTGCTGACGGCCCGGCTCACGCAGGAGGTCATGCGCGCGCGCGAGATGGAACTGTCCCAGCTCTATTCGACCTTTCTCATCCACGACCTCAAGAATCTCGGAGCAACGCTCTCTCTAGTCGCCCAAAACCTGCCGCTCCGCTATACCGATGAGCGATTCCGCGATGACGCCCGGCGCGTCATGCACGAGACCATCGAGAAAATTCAAGAGATGACCGAAAAAGTCGCCGCGCTGCGCCACGACTACGAACTGGCCCTGGAATCGACCGATTTGAACCAGCTGGCGGAAGAAAGTCTTCGGGCGCTCAACGGTTCGCCCGCCGGATCCATGATTTCATCCGTCACCTTCGAGCCGGAACCGGTGCCGCCAATCAAGCTGGACCGCCGCCAACTCCGTTCGGTGCTCACGAACCTGCTCCTCAACGCCCAGCAAGCGACCCGGCAGTCGACCGGCCGGATCCAGCTCCGCACGGAGCACCGGGACGGCTGGGCGTCGCTCTCCGTCATCGACGACGGCTGCGGCATGACCCAGGAATTCATCGACCAGCACCTATTTCAGCCGTTTCGAAGCACCAAGCCTGGGGGCCTGGGGATCGGCCTCTACCAGAGTCGAAAAATCATCGAAGCCCACGGCGGGCGCGTGACCGTGCACAGCCACGCCGGCAAAGGGACCACCATCACCATTTCACTACCGACTCACGCGGGATAAGCATCATGCCACGACCACTCCTGTTGACAGAAGACGACGAGTTGATTCGCAATCAGATGCAATGGGGGCTGTCCGCCGACTACGAGGTCCACATCGCCGGCAATCGTGAAAGCGCGCTCGCCCTCGCGCAGCAGCTTCAGCCGCCCGTCGTGCTGCTGGATCTGGGTCTGCCGCCGGCGCCGCGGGAGGCCACGGAGGGGTTGCGCACCCTCCAGGAGTTGCTCCGCGCCGCGCCGCGCACCAAGGTCATCGTGGTCACCGGCCACGGCGAGCGGGCCATCGCCCTCAAGGCCATCGAGCTGGGCGCGTACGACTACTTCACGAAACCGATCGATCTGGCCGAGCTGACGCTCATGCTGAAGCGGGCCTATCAGTTATACGACCTGGAGACGGAAAACGCGGCCCGCCAGCGCGAGGCCGCGGGGCAGGGGTTCGGCTCCCTGATCGGCAATTCACCCGCGATGCACACGCTGTATGGAACCATTCGAAAGGTGGCCGCGTCGGACGCCGCCATCCTCATTTTCGGCGAAAGCGGCACCGGCAAGGAGTTGGTGGCCCGGACGATTCATGCCGAAAGCCCTCGCGCCGACCGGTCCTTTGTAGCAATCAACTGCGGGGCGATTCCGGAGAATCTGTTGGAAAGCGAACTTTTCGGTCATGAGAAAGGCTCGTTCACCGGCGCCACCGCCCAGCGGCGTGGCTGGATCGAAGTCGCCGGCGGCGGCACGTTGTTTCTTGATGAGATCGGGGAGCTGCCGCTTGCGCTCCAGGTCAAATTGCTGCGCTTTTTGCAAGACCGCACCATCGAACGGATTGGCGGGCGCCAGGCCATTCACATGGACGTGCGCGTC
>CAZJRH010000148.1:0-5093 GCA_964548215.1 uncultured Nitrospirota bacterium | reverse complement strand
ACTCAGAACTCCGATTCGCCGGATTCTGGGCCGAGGCTTTCTTCGGTATTTCCTGTAGCTGGGTCATCTGCGGCTGGAGCCAGGGCCAATCGCTCGGTATCCACGGCGGCCCCCGACTGGGTTCCTTCGGGGACTACCAGGCCGTGGCGTTCCATCTCTAGGAGGAATATCCTTCGTTCCGTCGCCATCTCCTCCACTACCTCTGAATGACGCTCCCAAGCCGAGAGGGCATCCGCGACCTTTCGGGCCTCAGAACAGATCTCTGTCAGACGGCTCATATTGTTCGGCGTTGCTTCTCTCCCCATCAACATCTGGAACATGATCGTCGCTTCCTTCAGAACTCTACGAAGGCTGTTCCATATAAATGTATTCGGGCAATTCTCTTCGAACCACTGAAGGTGCGGTATGAAGTTTTCGTTCATCGGGATCTCGGTGAAGGCCCGCGTCATGTCCTGATTTCGGAAGGACGCATAGGCCGGCTTCAGCATATCTCCCTGGACCAGCCCTTCTGGGAATTTCCAGCCAATCATCTTTCGCCTCGGATCCAATGGGCGATAAGATCCGCCTCATCGATCCGACCCTGGTAGTAGGCCTTCCTGGATGAACGCCATTCAGCCTTTTTCTTCTTCAGATGTAGATCTCGAAGTGCTAGGATCGCTCCGGCCAGATCCTTCAGGGTCGGGCCCTTTACGGCAGCTGCTGGCTTCTTCATAGCGTCACCTCGGTCGTTAGTTCTCGAATCTCCACAGACTTCAGCGTCCCGCGAGGATATTGAAACGATACAGATCCTCCGCCCTTGAGGTGGTCGAACTGGACTATCTCCCCCACCATCAGGTCCTTCACCATATTCTCTGGATAGAGGTATGCGGCCGTAAGTTCGATCTTTCGTCGAGTCCCACCAACCTCTTCGATCAGAATTGCGTATGGCTTCTCAGTTGTGGGCATGCTGCTCCTTTAGAATTTGTAGCCGTCTATCAGAATGGCGCCGGCCTTCAGGGCTTCTTCGGCTAGCCTAAAGCTCATTCCGAAATCAGCGGGGGTTCGGATTTTCCACAGGCCTAGAGCTGCCCCGTAGGCAAAGATGCGGAATACCGTATCGGCCGATACCTTGAGTCTGGCCGACATATCGACGAACGAAGGTCCGATCCTTAGCGATGCGGGATCCGGGTACTGCTGGAGGAAGCTCTCGAACTCTTTCAATCGGGAGAGCGCGGCCGGAACGTCGACCCCGATCTCAACCACGAAGCAGTCGATGATGTAGGGCGGAATGAGCGGAAAGATGTCGGCGGGAGTGGATGTCGGGGGAACGATAAAGGTCACGGCCCTTACCAGCTCTTCTAACGAGTTCACTTTCATAAATGATCAGGGGCCGCGGGGATCTGAACCCCGCAGCCCCTGAGGTGTTATTTCTTCTCGACTGGCCAGGGCTTCGTGCCCAGGCACCGCTCGGTATAGAGGCGGTTGCTGTCGATGTAGTCGTCGACCAGGTCCAGGCTCTCCACGACCTGCTCAACGGTCTTGCTCACGGTCCGGTACTCGACCGCGCGGGCTGACTTGCTGGCTGTCGCTGCCCGATCCAAGAGCTCCAAGGCACCCTGCAATAGCGCCACAACCTCGTCACTCTTATAGTAGGCGTCTTTGGCTTTGACTCGTTCGCCTGCTTTCGTGATCTCCTTGGCGGAAACCAAAAAAGCTTCGTCGATCTCGTCAAGCAGATCTTTCGCCATCCCGTTCAGCACGTGGGCCTCCACATGACCGAACGGCGTGAGGCGGGCCGCTTCGGTGAGGTTGCCCTCTTCCTTAGCCGCCATGTACAGCTTCTGCTGGGCCGTCACGAGTGCCGATAGCCGGCTGCCCTCTTCCTGGCCGAGCTTCTCGACAAGCGTTCCGTGATGTCCATCGATGTTCTTCAACAGCTCTTCCGCGGCTCTCGCCGTCACGACGAACGACGTCGCCAACGCCAGCACCAACGACATGAGGATACGTTTCATACCGGCACCATCCCTTTCTTTTTAGACTTCACTTTAGCCGACTCCATCTCCACAGCGGATAGGAAGGTCGGTGATACATTCCATCTCATCGCGAACTTCTCCCGTAGTGGCTGACCGTTCTCCGTCTCGGCCCGGACCGTAATTGAGGATCTGTTGATCTTCTCGATGACCCCGACGACGACTACAGCCCCAAAACGTTTCCGGGCCGCGAACTGGACCTTCTGCCCGATCCGGAACTCAGCGGCCTTCGTCGCGCTGTTGACCCGCTGCGCTTCCTTACCGATATCGAACAGAGTCCGGATCTCGTCCTGGGCGAGCTTTCCAGCCCGCGCCAGGTCGGCCAGAGACTGTAGCATTTCCGTTACCTTTTCGTTCGGCATGTCTTACTCCTTTTCTTCAGTAGCTCCTTCAACGGGGGATGTTCCGATCGTTTGATAGTCCCGATCTTCCGGGACTCGTCACTGAGTGGTGGATAAACCGCTCCCTGCTCGTACCATCCGCCGTCCCAGACGTAGACGACGCTGGTCACGGACGAGTCCATGTAGACCAGATCGAGGATGTCAATTCCCTTTCGGTCCTTTGCTAGGGCCAAAGCGTCCAACAGCAGGGAGAAGTATCGCTCGGGAAGACGTCCCCAACAATCTATCTGTAACGCCCCCTCCTTGAGCTTAGTGGGCTCAATAGAATCTCCGCTCTCGCTGAGGATATCCGCGATGACCACTGTGTCGTGGGGATGCGCCTTATCGTATTTCCGATCCGAATCCCAATAGACCGGCATGTTCCTGATTGAATTCCAGGCTCCGACGGAAAGATGAACTTTCCCTCGGAGACCTATTCCGTCACTCACGTCGACTCCTTTGTTTGTTAGTCCAGCTTGGAATTTTCTGCGTCCCATCGCTCGAACGTCACGGCGTTCGGTAGTTCCGATGAGATATTTTCCGGGTGGATCCGAATATTGAAACCACGTGGATGAAGGATCTGATCATTGATCTCCGCTACTAAACCCGCCCTCACGACCTCTAAAGCCAGCGCTGGATTCAGATTGGGCGGCAGTGGGGGCTCCGCCATCTCGAAGTCCCGAATGTCCTCCCCCAGGTCCAGCACGATCTGCTCCAGGTCATGTCGGACCTCTGTGGCGGTTGCCCTGTAGAGAAGGCCGCAAATATCGTCCAGTCTCTTGACCAGTCTTAGCGTCCTGGCCCTTTGGTGCAGGAGTTCATTCAGAGCCCGCAAGAGTGTGTGGTAGCACAGAACATCCCGACCGTCCTGCCGATGGATCACGTACTGCGCGATCTTCCGCCACTTGTCGGTCTCGAGCGCCGCTAGCGGTAGGCCTAGCTTGCCCTCGTCCCAACGGAGCGTTGCCTCAGATCTCTTTCTTCTGCTCTTTCTGGGCTTCACGGCGATGATTATACCTGACTCAGGGCGATCTGGCGGGCCTGCGGAGGGCGCTCGCCAGCTTCTGTAGCCTCGAGACCGAAGGCTTGGTATTCAGACATAGCCTTCTCCGGACGGCCTCGTCCAGCAGCGCGTCCTTCTTGGCGTGGAACTTTCCTTCCCGGAGGATCTTATTGAGGGCATTCAGCAGATGCTCGTCCAGCATCTCGGAGATCGGAATCTCCCGACCATCCTTAGATCTCCAGGTCTCCTCAGCCCGGCCCTGCTCGACTATCTGTCCCTCCACTACTGTTCTGGTTCCCGCCACGGTCCCTCCCGTAAGTTTTCCTTGTTTGCGATGGATATCAACCCAAGCGCGCATGATCGGAGATCTATTGATCGCGTCGAATACGTAATCCAGTCCAGATAAAGAAGAAGCCCCTGAAGGGCCTCCTCTAGTGCTGCTCATACGGCAAGCTCAGTTGCTTTGATTGTCGGACTAACTTTCCAAAGTTCTGCATAGGCTCCCATCTCTTTCGTCGGGCTTTCCGGTCATCCATTGACTTTCGGATCTTCGCGACCGATTCCCAAAACTCGGCGCGAACCTCCTGCTGAGGCTTAGTGTCCATCTGGCGAGCAGGCCCGACTGAGCCCGAATCCAGACCCGCCGACGATCATCAACAGCGTCACGACATCTGCCTCAAAGTTCAGAGGGTCTGGCCCACGACTTACTACGATTCGAAGAGCGACGCCCGTAACGATGATAATTGCCGCTATGAGGGAGTGGAACAATCGATCTGACATGTAGCCTCCTGGGGTTGGGCAGCTAAGATCGCTGTCTCTATATTTCTTATTTTTTACTGCCGCGGCGCCTGACTTCGTTGTTCTCCGCTCGTTTTATCCAGTTACAATTAGCGCAGAGAAGTTGAAACTTCTTCTTTCCGACCTGCAGTACGTGTCTGTAATAGGCGATGGAGCCAATGATTCGCCGATCGGCAAATCCATTCCCGTATCTATGATCGAGTTGCAATGCTCGATAGTCTTGAAACCCGCATCGACAACACTTTCCTCCAAGAAGCTCTATACACTGCTTTCTAATGGCGTCCCGTCTGTTCTTCATGCTCCAGTAGCGCTGGTCTCGCCATGACTGAGATCGTTGTCTCTGTGCCAAGAGGAGTTGACTTTTATTCTTGGCATAGTATTTCTTACTCGCTAATCGAAGTTGCTTCCTATGTTCTTTCCTATACCTCGCGTTATACGCGGACCGCGAGTCGATCTTGTCTGACAGTGCCGCCTGTCGAGTCATTGAACTCCTCCAATCTACTTATACCCTGCCGGAGGCGCTTCTTTCGTGTCCGTAGGGTCGGGTGGCTTGAGGGCCTCTAAGGTTGAGACGATCCCGGGCATCGACACAGACGGCGCTGCCGAAACGGTCTCGGGCTGTTTGAGCTGCACAATCTCGCCCATCGGCTCAGCATTCGGATCCGCGGACTCGATCCGATCCAGTTCCCGATCTAAGGCCGTTAGCTGCGCGGCGTAGTCTCCGACGAAAGTCGCGAGGCCCGTCAGATATCTCGTCATGATCTGGTCCTCGGCCGGAACTCGCTTTAGGTGGTAGACCGCATCCGATCCCAGATACTTCGAGGACTGGATCAGGCCCTTGATCTGTTCCCGCAGACTTAGCTGCGACACATGCGCGACCTTTCCGTCGTGCGAAATCGCCAA